>CAZOXC010000017.1:0-14971 GCA_964583205.1 uncultured Pirellulaceae bacterium
TAAGTACGCCACTGACGGTCACTCCAGCCAGCAAACCACCAAGCATCATCGCCTTGGTGTTGCCGCCCAGACCGTCGAGCAATTGATACTGCAACGCAGACTCATCCGTGCCGGCAAAAGTTGACAACCATTTTGGCACAAAGCCAAAGGCAACTGGAACCAGAACGGCAACCAGTCCCGGGATAATCATTTCGCGAATCGAAGCTCGAGTCGAAATGGCAACGCACTTGGCGTATTCCGCTTTCCCGTCTGCAGCTTCAAACGTGGTTTGATCATCTTTAGACCAGTTCTCAAATTCTTTACCTTCGTTTTTGTTCATGACATTCAACGCTTTCTTCAGCTCGGGAATGTCTTTGAACTGGCGACGGACTTCTTGAATCATGGCCATAGCCGCTCGTCCTACAGCGTTCATCGACATTGCCGAGAACAGGAAGGGCAACATGGCACCAATGAACAGCGAAGCCATCACATAGGAATTGGTGATGTTGATCGCAGTCAACGGATGAGCCGCGTGATCCGGATCAGCGTTGTAAGCAGTGATGAATGCCGCGAACAGTGCCAGCGCGGTCAAGGCTGCAGAACCAATCGCAAAGCCTTTCCCGATCGCGGCCGTCGTGTTACCCACTGCGTCCAGCTTATCGGTTCGCTCGCGCACTTCCGGTGGAAGCTCAGCCATCTCGGCAATCCCGCCAGCGTTGTCTGAAATCGGGCCATAGGCATCAACAGCCAGTTGGATTCCGGTATTGGACAGCATGCCAACCGCCGCAATCGCGATCCCGTACAGGCCAGCAAAAGAGTAGGCACCAATAATGGCAATCGCGATGATAATGATTGGAATCGCTGTCGACATCATGCCCACACCCAGGCCGGAAATAATGTTGGTTGCCGAGCCAGTGACCGACTGTCGCACAATCGATTTGACCGGGCGAGTTCCAGTGCCCGTATAGTGTTCGGTGACTTTACCGATCGCCAAACCGGAAAACAAACCGAGGACGATCGAGATAAACACTCCATTCGAAGTGTAATTGAACATCACTCCGGTGACTGGATCAGCCGAGGTCCAGGTACTGGGCAACATCCATGAGATAATTCCATAAGTAAGCAACAACAGCACGATCGCTGAACCGAATTCACCGATATTCAAGGCCGTGTGCGGGCTGCCGCCTTCTCTGACTTTCACAAAGAATGTTCCGGCAATTGAAGTCACGATTCCCACGCCAGCCAGAACCAGTGGCAGCAATACAGCCGACAGGCCTCCAAAGCCGTCAGCTCCACCCGCGAATTCTGCGGCCCCCATAAAGACTGCACCCAGAACCATGGTACCGATGATCGAACCCACATAGGACTCGAACAAGTCGGCACCCATACCGGCAACATCGCCCACGTTGTCACCAACGTTATCAGCGATGGTCGCTGGATTCAGCGGGTGATCTTCCGGAATCCCGGCTTCCACTTTTCCTACCAGGTCAGCGCCAACGTCAGCCGCCTTCGTGTAGATCCCACCACCGACTCGAGCAAACAGAGCGATTGAAGAAGCACCAAATGAAAATCCGGTCAAAGCCGTGATGACTTTTGAAATGTTGGCTGCGTCACTGCCCCACATGCTTGAGTAAACGATAAACAATACGCTCAAACCCAAAACACCCAGGCCAACAACTCCCATGCCCATTACCGAACCACCGGCAAATGCAACTTCCAGTGCTTTGCCCAAGCCGCTTCTGGCAGCGTTGGTGGTTCGCACATTGGCTTTGGTAGCAACCTTCATCCCGATAAAACCGGCCAACCCTGAGCAGAGTGCACCCAGACCGAATGACAATGCAATCAAGGGCGAGTTTTCCTGAGTGATCGCCGACCAGGCCAGTAGCCCTGCGACTCCAATCACAAAGATAAACAAGATCGAATACTCGGCCTTCAAAAACGACATTGCCCCATCAGAAATGTTCTTGGCAATCCGCTCCATCTTCTCGGTACCGACTTCCTGTTGGCTAACCCAGGACGATTTCCAGAAAGTAAATCCCAGCCCCAGTATGCCCAAAACAGGAATTACGTATGCGATCCAGGGAAATCCGGATGAGCCATCAGTGCTCTTTGCTTCTTCATCATCGCCAGCTGGCGCATCTGCATTCTCTACCGCTGCATCCTGTGAAGAATTTGCGTCACCTTCTTGCCAGGGGGCTGCGTCGAGTGCAACGCAAAACAAGCCCAGTCCCAACAACAAGGCAAGCGGAATAATGACGTGTTGACGTCTTAACAATCCCGACATGTTTTCATCTGCCTTTTAAAAATTTTTCGTTCTAAATATTTACCGTGGTTATTTCTAAACTGGCTTCAATCTGGAATAGGAACCCCAGACGCTGAAACCCATTGTTTCCTGTTTAATCCCTCGTTCGATTCCGCAAAGAATCAGGCTCTGAGCTTCCGGCCGCAAGTCATACGAGGGGCTCGCCAATCCGTGCCCGGTTGCAGCTGTAAACACATAGAAGCTAAGGGTCAAAAAAATGCCGATAGAAGGGCAATCGTTAGCTGGATGGCGGCAACAAACCGAGAAGTTTACCTAGGATTTCGCAAAATTGTCAACAGACAATAGCACTCCCAATGACCCGAACGGCGGTCGAGCAACCATCGAGATTAGACCGCAGTTGGGACTGAGATTCGCCCTTCGATCCCGACAACGATTTAACCTGCTGATTTTAACTTGGCAGGCCGAATGTGGGCGATTAAAGTCCCAACCGTGTCCTTTTGACTCACCCAGCTACAATACGCCGGGTTTTTGTTTCCGGGATGAGGCGACGGAGTTGCGAAATCTCGGGTAGAGGATCTGGATTTCCCACGATCCCCGAATCGCTTAAAATAAGCGATACAGGAAACTGTTGAAGATTGGACCCGTTCAAGTTTGGCCGCTAGTCGAAGCTGGACACATTTTGGAGAGAAAATATGCGTGCCACCGCAATGACGATCATCATTTTGCTTGGCTCATTGATGACCGGGGCGACTTTTGCCCAGGAAAATGCCGGCGAGGAAGACTTGCAAAAGGCGACTGACTTAAAATTGTCGGCCTCGACCGCTCGAGAATTTGACGAAATCGCTGATCTCTGCGAATCAGCGATCGAAAAAGGCCTCGACGACGAATCGGAAGCCTTTACCAAGCGATTATGGGTGTCCACGCTCTACGAACATGCCGAGCTATACACCGAAAAGATTTTTCGAGGCGAATATGGTCGTCGCTGGCAACCTTACCGGCGACAGGCTGTGATCCGACTGGAAACTGCTCTGGAACTCGATCCGGAATTTCTGGACGGCCACGTTCTGCTGGCTCGACTTAATACCGAACTGCCGGGCGGCAACGAAGAGAGTGCACGTGGTTCGCTGGACAGTATTATCGAACTGGCAGGTGAGGATAAACAAAAGCAAGCCGAAGCGTACATGTTGAAAGCGCGGATGGCTGAAGACAACGATGACAAACTGGAAGCGCTCAACAGCGCGATCGAGGCGGATCCGGAAAACATTGATGCACGCCGTCTACGCGGCGCAATCTTTATGATTCAGGAAAAGTCCGAAGAGGCGCTCGATGACTTCAAGAAAGTTGCCGAAACCGAATCGGACGCCGATACCTACGCAATCGTCGCACAAATCTTGATCGGCCTGGAACGCTACGACGAGGCCATCGAATTCACCGACAAGATTATCGAACTGCAACCTGAAGTCACCGCAGGTTCGTTGCTCAAAGCGCGGATCTACGCAGCTCAGGAAAAATTCGATGAAGCCTATGCCGAGTTTGATCGGGCTCTTGAAATCAATGATGAAGACGAACGCATTTATCTGGAACGAGCCGAAATTTACTACGGCGAAAAGAAATACGACGAAGCGATGGATGACATCGAAAAGTCTCTTAAGATCGCACCATCCAATATCCAGGGCCTGTACTTGCGGAGCTTTACCAATCTGGCTCAGGAAGATTATGAAGTCGCGATTGATGACATGAACACGCTCTACCAGTATTTCAAACGGATCAACGACCAGACTGGTGGCGACGAAGATCGCTTGAACCGCTTCACCAACGATCTGGGCATGATGCACGTCGCTGCAGAACGCTCGGTCGAAGCGATCGACTATTACGAAGAAGTCCTCGATCGTGATGAAACCAATCAACGTGCTCTGCGAGGACGGGCAGACGCCTTTCTCAATATCGGCGAGCACCGGGATGCAATTCGCGACTATGCCAGCAGCCTGGAACTTGCTCCCGAAGATGACGGTATCCTCAATAACTATGCCTGGGTACTGGCAACTTCACCGGACGATGACCTGCGTGACGGAGCAAAGTCGATTGAGTTGGCAACCAAGGCTTGCGAGCTGACCGAATACAAACAAGCTCACATTCTCAGTACCCTGGCTTCAGGCTACGCCGAACAAGGCGACTTTGAAACTGCCAAAAAATGGGCCAAGAAGGCTGTTGAAACTGCCGAGGACGATGAACAACGCGAAGGCTTGCAGGAAGAACTCGACAGCTACGAAAAAGGCGAACCCTGGCGAGAACGGCACAGCGATGGCGAAGATGATGACGATTCAGGTGATGACGAAGTCTAGTTTGCCATTCTACAACACCTCAATTCATGGGTTCGCTGATGGATCGCCAGGCCGCTTTTGAATTGATGTGCGAGTACACGCAGAGCGACAGTTTGCGGCGGCACATGCTGGCCGTCGAAATCGCTTTGCGAGCTTACGCCGACAAACTGGGTGAAGATCAGAACAAGTGGGGCATCGTCGGATTGCTGCACGATTTTGATTACGAGCGCTGGCCCAACATCCCGGACCATCCCCTGCAAGGTTCCAAAATCCTTGCTGAAAAGAACTACCCGGAAGATGTGATCTACGCGATCAAGTCTCATGTTCACCAGGTCGCAGGCAATCCCAGATTGTCCAATCTGGACAAAACCCTGTTCGCCTGCGACGAACTCTGTGGCTTTATCACGGCCTGTGCCTATGTCCGACCGGACGGGATCAAAGGCCTGAAAGCCAAGAGTGTTCGTAAAAAAATGAAGCAAAAAAGTTTCGCCGCAGCCGTTGAGCGTGACGACATCGTCAACGGTGCCGAAGAAATTGGCGTCGAACTCAATCAGCATATACAATTTGTTATCGACGCACTTGAACCACATGCGGAAGAATTAAAACTCACGGCCGCAGGCGGCAACGCTTAACCTCTATTCGCTCACCACTCAAAACGACAACTATTCAACCAAAGCGACAGCACTATGGAAGTTCAATCCAGCGACCAACTGACGGGTAAACAATGTGAACCTTGCCAAGGTGTCGAGCCTTACTCACTGCCACAAGCCCAACAGCAAGTCGCTCAACTGAATGACTGGAAGCTGACCCATGATGGCAAGCGAATTCGCCGCGACTGGGTGGTCAAAAATTTCCTGACCGCCATCGACTTCTTCGGCAAGGTCAGTGTGCTGGCCGAAAGCGAAGCCCATCATCCTGATTTGCACGTTGAAAACTACAAAGATGTGTGGATCGAAATCTGGACACACGACATCGGTGGACTCTGCGAAAACGATTTCATCATGGCCGCCAAGATCGACGAAATTCCAGTCGAACTGGGCTAAAGTTGCCTTGGTTCCAACCACGCCATTTTCTTAACAAATTCGATGTCAATTGAGTTGCTAATTCGTCGACTGACCTTGCTGCTGGCCGCTCTGTTTTCATTCGGCTCGACGTCTGCGGCAAACGAGGACTTGATGAAAGACATCAAAGCCACACCGCCCTCGAAAATGGGGTCGGCAGAATTTCAAGAGTTGATTGCTCAGGTACTTCCAATTCGACAGACTCTGTTGGATTCGGAGCCATTCTTTGAAGCCTACTTCGGAAGCTATCAGTCCAACAGGACCCAGCTTTATGATTATCACTACTGGTGGGACTATTATCTTGATCATGTCGATACCATTGCGAACTACCAGCAACTAGCGGAGTTGCTTGACATCAGCGAAGAAGGGTCCAAACCCAACGAGCTGTTTGTCAATTATTCTATGCGTGCGCTGATCCTGGCGCGAATGAATGATCCATTGGCGAAGTCTGCAGCCGAGAATGCCGTCAATTGGCTGGACCTGGAATCTCCCAGTGGAACTGCCTCGCAAAGAATGCATATTTGGATCGCACGACACTGGAGTTGCCACGAAGAGCTTGATGACGTTTCGATCGAGTTACTAAAGCTGATTCTACAACGTGAATCTGGTTGGTTTTACCGACCGATCATGGGTGACTTGTGCCTGGATCTTTGCAAGCGAAGTGGAAATGATTCGGCACTGGAATGGACCGTTCAACATCAGATTCAAGCTTTTCAGGAATTGTGTGAACTTGATGATTACGACCGTTACGGCGCCGAAACGACCAGCGCAGGAAGTTACGTTGTTAATTTGCTTCGCAAGCGAGGTCGACATGCGGAAGCTTTGAACATCATTCTGGATGCCCAACGACATTCACGTTATGTCGGCGAGGGTGGAAACCATGATCATCAGGACCATCACACCAGCCTGGCGACCAGTTTGTTTGAAGATTTAGGCGCTGAAAAAAGTGCTGATCAAGTTCTTGCCTGGCTCGATAATATTGAAGCCACTCAGGATCATCCTGCGCCTCCAATGCCATTTCTGGCGGGCAACATAGGAACAAGCAACCCCTATTCGATCTGGACAGCAATGGATATGTGTCTTCATCCTTTGGTTGATCATTGCGGTGAAGTTTTGCTGAAGAAATTTGCCGAACGCGCTGCAACTCGCGAATTGACGCTTAATGAAATGATCGTTCGCGAACTCGCACTACCGGCCGAACGCAATGTGATGGAAGATTGCGCTCGAATTGAAAACGTGCTGCATCGTAAAGCAGAATGGAAAAGGCTGCCTCCTTCCCAGCGGCTCGGTTTGTGGTTCTTTGTGAGAAGGTCGCTCGAATATCCGCAACTTGACCCCGTAACTCACGACATGGCCAGCCTGGTTCTGGATGCTGCTGCCGGTCTCAACGGGCAACTTTGGTGGAATATGCGAGGCGAATTGTTGAGTCACGTAGAACGCAAAGAGATTGCTCTACTATTGAACGAGGATGCCAAGCGGAATTGGCGCAATCCTGACGAGATGCAATTTAAAGACGTCGAGTTTGCTTTCTCCGGTTTCACAACCAAACCCAAATTCTGGAAATGGGAGATGAAAAATGACCCGGCGCAAAACCATCCGTCACTCAGCGAATCAGAGCAGCCCAAACAACAGGCAACCAAGGCCGAACTGTTTAGTCAAATGGCGATGGTGCGAAGCCGTGATGAGACGCAGCTCTATACCTCTCTCAATCACTTCGGCAGTTTGCGCCCCGAACTGGTCACTCGCCTGACAAACGGAGAAAAATGGGAACGATTGAGAGAGCGCTGGGTGGCTCGAGGCGAAAACGCGAGCACCCTCTATCAAGCCATCGCCGACGTGCTGTTGCCACCTGACTCGCTGGAAATCTTCGCCGGAAATGCCAGTGATGATTGGGAGCCCAGCCACTATTGGTGGGAAAATCACTGGGTGTGGGATGAATCCATCGAACCCAGCCCAACGGTTTTTTGCCTGGCACACCGCTTGTGTCAGTTGGCTGTCGAAACCGGTCAAGTCGACGATTTGCTGCAGAGAATGTCGAGCAGACCAATCGATCAGGGACCATCCACTCGTGCCTTTCGGCACTACTGGTATTTGAAATATTGGCTGGCTCACGCGCAAAACAACCAGCAAACCTTAAACGCTGCACTGGAAAAACTCACCGAAGCGCTACTGGCGATCACGAACGAAGAAGCCAGAAATAATTTGGCGGGAGTATTCAGTTCCTACCCATTGGCGATTCAGTCATCCACAGATCGAATCGCCGATGCCGACCAGCTGTATCACGCTTTAATGGTAGCCTCTGGCGAACATGATTTGAGCAAGCGATACAACATGTTAATGATGTCGGGCTCGGCCCGGCACTGGTTACGCAACGGACAACTGGATCAGATTTACGAACACTGGGACAAATTCGAAAGTGCGGCCGCTGCGGCTGGCGGTTCAATTGCTTGCGGGCACACCGGCGGAGGGCGGTGGGCGTTACGGTTGACACAGACGGCGATCGAGTCCGACGAACCCGAATTAGCGGGAAGGTTCTTACGACTGGCCATGGACTACTTGCGCCACCGCGAACAGGCCAATGTTTATGTCTACTTCCGAGACCGTTATCGGGCTGATGAACCAACCTGGACTTCGATCGTGAAAGGGATGGTGCTCGATCATCATGGGCAATTCAGTCCCTGGATATTTGATCCACTGGATCCACGTACAGAAGGTGGTTGTCATCCGGATCCGCCTCGTGTCGAACTGCGGGCAGGTGCGGATCAAGTTCTTTTGCCCCTGAACGAACTGTTTGCCGAGTCCGGAGACGTTCAGTTTACCGACCAATCAAACCGGGACACAAAGCTGGTAAAGCTGGCACTGGAAATTCGCAGCGAACCAAACTCGGTTGAGCATGCTGTCGCTTGGCAAGCGGAGATTGAACGTTGGTGTTCGCTTGAGTCGCACACGGTTTGGGCCTGCCTGAATTTCTTGTTAGCTTCACCCGAATGTCATAAACTGATTCAACAGATCATCGATCGAAGTATTGAAGCCCCTCGCAAGTTCTCGGCCCGACAGTCGAGCAAGCACGATCGATACCACCGCCGATTGTCGAGATTGGCCGGGCATCTGGCCGAGCATCAGAGTGGGCAAACCGGCAATGTTGGTTTGCAAAACTCGGGTTGGGGAACCAGAACCATGTTTCGATACGATTTGTCTAATCGCCGAATTGCACATCTGAATGGGAACGAACATCCCAATACGGACATTCATCAGCCTTTAGGCCAATCCGTGTTGGGCTGGAAAATCCAGGGGGATTCACTCCAGCGCTCCGAATCGAATCGTAATGAACAGCTTCACTTAATCAAGCCGCTGCCAGGACCAACACAATTCATTCTTCAAGGGAATGCGGAGTTGTTTGCGACCACAACGCTGTTTTGCCAGGACATCCACATTGAAGTCAAGCCTTACCGTTGCCACCTGAAAAACGGCTCAACACATCAGCCAGTTTTCGATGAACCAACAGGATGGATCGCCGTTATTCGCAAACTTGGAAAGCCGCAATGCTGGCTATTTTTCGAGCCTCGTGAGAATGAAGAAGCACCCTCAATCTACGAGCTTACTGTGCACCAAGATCAAGACCGCATGCAAGTCACCTTGAATGACGAACTTGTCGCGGCGTTTCGTTCGTCTTCGATTGAAGAGCACAACTTGTTTCTGGAATTTTCGTCGCCTGGTCAGATTCAAATTGAACGACTCAGCTACTTGTCTGGGCAATCTGAAGCGATCAAAACTTTTGATACTACTGAAGAATTCCTTGTCAAACTTGATGCCGAATTCCGTGCACAAGAAATCGAGCATCCCGGTTGGCGGCGGACACTGGTCAAAACCGCGCCCGGTATCGACAGTGACCGGCGTTGAGCAGCGGGCGAATTCGCATTGTTGGCAGCCCCTTTCAGTTTCTGTAATCCTGACAACCGTTTTACAAATTGCGAAACAGCTACCAGATGTTAAACCATTCCGATTATGCGGACTGAGCCGGTTTCTATTGGGCGGAAATACCCAGGTTTGAAGACTGGTCGATACGTTTGTAGGAATTGTGCCGGCTGCGACGACCGATCTTACCGGTCGCACCTGTTCTTCGACTCAATCCGGTTTTACCTTGGCGGTCTAAAACCGAGTGGTGTAGTGATTTTTCGGTCGATAAGAATTCCACGGATACGACCAGTATTTTGTTTAATTCGACCTCCAACACTTTTTCGAACAGGACGACCCCCGATGCAACGGATTGCAAAGCGGATTCAATCGGTCTTTTCATTGCTCTTGGTAGGCGCGTTAGTGGTAGTCATGACAGGCTGCACTTGCTCTCGAAACTGCTGTCGATGCTCAGGCTGTCACAATTCGAACAGGTACGCCGAGAATTTTGTCAAGCAACATCGCCAGGAACGTCGAGCCCAGCAGCAACAAGCGATGGACAAAATCGCTCAGCAAATTGAGGCTCGAAATTCCGAGTCGGTTATGGACAACTGGGATACTGTCAACAACCATCAGGAGCCTCAAGATCTGGTTCAGGTTGAAGAACAGAATTTCGATTCTCCGCCCATCGATCACATCGATATTCGGGAAGATGAACAGAATTTCGATAATCCGCCTGTCGATCGCATCGCAATGCGGGAAACTGAATCCAACAAAGACGTGGTGCATGAGATGATTCCGGAGGAACTCTCGTTTCCGGAGATCGAATCCACTCGCATGATTGAGGAATTTGATCCCGATCCAGCTCCCAGCCAGGCACCTGTCGAATCCCATGAAGAGCAAATCGTTGAATCCGTACTGGAAAGCTCGACTGGCATCTTCCAACGTGACTCGTCACCGTTGAGCATTGTCGAACAACCTTCGCCTTTGGAAAGAATGACGGAGGAATCGCCCGTCGATCCAGCCCCACAAAGCGCGACCATCGAAGATTCAACTCCACAATTAACAACCCTGCCAGCCGCATCGCCTCTCGTGCCTGACGCACCAACCAACACCGAACTGGGCAACAACGTTTTTGGGCAAGCCCCTGTGAAAATCGATTTGCCGGGCCCTTACACCGGCCCCACCAATACGACCGCGTATCCCTGGAACTACCATTGGTACAACCTGCAAGCTCCAGAAGTCAAAACGGAACCAAAACCGATTGTGTTGCGAGCGATCGCGCTGCCTGATTCTTCGAATGGCATTTCGACTGCCGACATTCTGCCTTCATTGGCCGAGTTCCGTGACTTGCCGGTCGATACCATGATCGCCCAGCCAGATGCGGAAGAATCTCCACATCAGGCGACCGATCCCAAGTACGATAACTGGCGGTAGTTGCCGGAAGTTCAAGTTGTATTGGCACCCGAGTTCATTAAGGTTTTAAATTGACTCGGCAAATTGACTGCAGGCATCTTGTTTTTGATGCGGTCGGAACCATCATTCGACCCTCGGAATCGATCTCGGCAACCTACGACTTCCAGAAGAGCAGTTCCTGGCAAGCGTTCGACGACGTGGGCAACACGATCGCTCGTTTGAAAGAACAAGGCTACGCAGTTTCTGTAGCATCCAATTTTGATGATCGCTTGTTCACGATCGCCAAATCCTGCGAAGTGCTGAAGCAATGCGACCAGATCTTCAGTTCCAGTCGGCTGGGTTTCGAGAAACCCGATCCTCGATTCTTCCAAACCATCGAAGAAACACTTGCGGCGACCGGCAGTCAATTGTTGATAATCGGTGACGACCCTCTCAACGACGTTTGGGGCGCAATCAACGCTGGCTGGCAAGCCCGATTGATTGACCGGCTTGATCGACACGATGATCCGCACAAGCTCACTCGAATCGATTCGGTTGTTGATCTGCTGAATCGATAGAGGTTGCTTGATCTTGCTACCAGCGTTTTGCGACCTGTGCTTGCATGAAGGCTAATGCGTCTTGCGCTAACTGCTCTTCACTCTGGTACATGCGTCGCCAGATTTTTGTAGCTGCCACCAATTCCGGCAGGGCCAGGCCAAAAGCCTCGACGACCATCCAGCCTTCGTAGCCAATCGCCTTGAGAGCATCGAACGACTCGTCCCAACGCACGTTGCCGCTGCCAGGAGTGGATCGATCGTTTTCGGAAATGTGAACGTGGGCGATCGTATCACCGCCAGCTTTGACCGCTTCGCCAACATTCTTCTCTTCGATGTTGGCATGGAAAGTATCGAACATGATCTTGCAAGCATCGTGATCGACTTCTCGAACGAACTTCGCCGCGTCGGCATGAGTGTTCAGCAGATAAATTTCGAACCGATTCAAACACTCAACAGCCAGTGTGACACCACATTCGCCAGCGTGTTCGGCAACAGCTCGCATCGATTCGACACCCCATTTCCATTCATCCTCGGTTGGCCCAGCGCCCGAGAACTCGCCCAGTGCAGAATGGAAGGGGCCAACCAAGTGTGTGGCTCCCATGGCAACGCAACAGTCGATCGCTTTTTTGGAATTTTCAACGCCCGCTTGCCGAACACTTGCATCTGGACTGATGGGATTGTCTTCGGCGGTTCGCACGGTGACCGCGGTCCGGCCCAGTCCCAGTTCGTCCATCGTCTGCCCCCAGGCAGCATAGTCCAGATCCGTATTGAACAGGGGAACCTCAACGCCGTCGTAGCCCATCGATTTCAAAGATTCCAAAACCGGTTTTAGTTCCTCGTTGAGTTCACCTGACCACAACAACAAGTTCATTCCAAATTTCATGGCTTACCTTTTGATTTCTTTATGAAGAAGGGCTGAGTATCGGACTCAGCAACTCGTTAAATTCCTGATTGACTCGCGACCTTGTATGCGCCACCCATTCAATGCATGATTCCGGCAGCTCACTGAGTCCGATTCGTTTGAGAATCCGATTGATGCGATACATCACACCGGCATCTTCGAAGTAGTCGTAAAGGTAGCCTTCTCGCAGGAAAACATCAATGAATGGCACCAGTTTTTCGGTCGGTTTGACGGCAATCGCATTCACCGTGTCCTGGATGACCTGGGGGTCGACCGTTTTGATTTGTTCGTAGTATTTGTCAAGTTGACTGCGGTCGGGTGTAACCAGCGCCGCGTCCAGCAACATTTCAATCACCACATGGGCCACAAAGTGTGGACGAAAACCTGCGTCGGCGCCCAGTCGTTCTCTGAGATCAACCGCCAACTCAAGGTTCAGTTGCACGAAAGGACGGTGATCGTGAAACCAGTGATCATCTTCGTGGTGTTGCACGATCCCTGACGCAACTTCATGTTGTCGATCATCTTCGATCTCCAATTCGAGAAACTCACGCGCATTCTTTTTACGCACTCGCACCTTGCGATCGATCATTGTCAACCAATCGGGCAGGGCGGTGCCGACAAGAAAGTAGGGTCGATCCAGAAAACGAAAGCCGTGAGCAAAGCAGTTCATTTATTTGATTGCATCCTCATATCATTTTTCAAGTTGCCATTAGAGGGCTGAACTACTTTCCCACTTCATGAATCGTATTGTGAATCGTGCCGCGAATGGGTTCGCCACTTTTGGATTCAAGCGAATATCGAATCTCCATGCACATCGTCGGTGCCAAGTCGCCAAATGTAAGTTCAACTTGATTGCCACCCAACAGTTTGATGGACCTCACATCCAATGCTTGCTCGTCGATGTGATCCGAACCGTAATTTCGGCTGCGGCTAAGTTGCCATTGCTTGATCGACCAGTTGTCAACATTTATTGCCGACGCCCG
The DNA here is from genome assembly GCA_964583205.1 of uncultured Pirellulaceae bacterium. Taxonomy (GTDB): domain Bacteria; phylum Planctomycetota; class Planctomycetia; order Pirellulales; family Pirellulaceae; genus CALMEE01. The sequence continues at coordinate 13,355 of CAZOXC010000017.1, forward strand.
ATCGAGATCATTCGAAAATGTGAGCGTCAATGTATTGCTGGAACTATTCAGTTCGATTGGAAGATGGGCGTCCTTTCCAGTCGCCCGCAAGCGATAAAACCCGCCCGGCTGCTGCCGGTTGCTGGACCAGGCAAACATTCCGCAACAATACAGGTGATCGTCGCCAGGGTTAAATCGGCCCCGCATCACACCAGTGGGGAACATCGGAATCGGCAATTCGATCACTCCTCCCTGCAGTTGACCTTCGACTTCTTCGTGAGGCACCAGAAAGATTTTCCCTGTTCCATAGGAAAGGTTGAGCAAGCTCCCATTGAGTGAACCCCATTTTTCACTGTCGACCCACATCAGTTCTCCCGGCGAGCGATCCATTTGGTTCGTGATCCACACCAGGGGCTGCTCCATTGCCTCGTTCGACTCGTCCTGCACGTCGTGATAACCAAGCATGTTCCCGTAGAAACCACCTGGCATCACCCAGTTGATTCGGTTCTTGGGAGTCCAATGTCCTTCCTGGTCAGTGACAAAGAAAGAGCCATCGTCGTTGATGCACACACCGTTGGCCGCTCTGAATCCATTGGCAACGATCTCCGTTTGCTTGCCATCCTTACTGACTTTGATCAACGTTCCATGGTGAGGCACGAGTGCCGGCAGCGCGTGCCGCGCCGATTTGGCATAGTAAAAATTGCCCTCGTCATCGGTCTGCAAACCCATCGCAAATTCGTGAAAATGGTCAGTGACTTGATGATCGTTGTTAAAGCACTCGTAGTAATCGATTTCTGTATCGCCGTTCAAATCATGCAGTCGCACCAGCTGATCTCGGCAAGTCACAAAGATCTGTTCATCGATAATTTTTACGCCCAAAGGTTGAAACAGCCCGCTGGCAATTCGATTCCAAGTCAACTCACCACTTGATGAAAGCAACCCGCTAACCAGGAACACACTGCCATCCCAGGTGCTGACGGCTGCCATGTTCTGATCTTCGAAAAAGTCGACACCCGTCATTCGTATCCGACAATCCCAGGGATTCTTTTCCGGTCGAGTCAGCACATCAACGGCAAAAGGTCCATCATCGTTACCCTTGATTACTTGCGTTGTCAGTTGCTGAGGCCATCGACGAGGCCCGCCGTTCATCAGCGAACTCAGGTCCACCGACGCCTGATCTACGAGGGTCGAGAGCGAACTCAATTCTGCGCCCATTTCATGTCGGTAGTGAAACAGAGTAAACGTGGTCTCATCGGTTGCAGCCGGCAAGTTTAACGTCAGATAGTCGTCGCCGGCGGCCGACCAGGTTGAATTGGCAAGTTCATTGGAAACAAAGTTAGCCAGCACCGGTTTCGCTTGGACGGAAACGTCGCCAGCGGAAATGAACCTGGCGACATGGCCTCGGTTCGAGGTCAACGATTCTTCTGCGGCGTCTGCGAATTCCCAAACTGCAGTTGGTTTCGTGCCGATGGTTTCATTCTGGGATAAACTCTCGACAGCGTTTTCATCCAGCCGAGCTTGATAAAATCGCAGATCGTCGATTTCGCCTTCGAAAAATGTGGGGTCTGGAAAATCTTCGTTGGTAAACCCGATCCGCAACACCGCGTCTTCCAGATTCTTGCCCGGACCAAGCTCACC
>CAZOXC010000018.1:0-14845 GCA_964583205.1 uncultured Pirellulaceae bacterium
ATCGTGAACGGCTCGGACTTGATCGTGTTGAATGTCTTGCCACCAATGATCGTCTCGCCCATCTCTTCCTTCTGATGGTCGGGAACCGTTGCCATCATACGTTCGAATTGAGCTTCCAGCTCGGCCCGGTTCTCACCCAGATGGATGATCATGCCGCCTTCGGCACTAAACTCGTCGCCATCAGGAGCGATCACAAGTTCAGACAAGTAAACGACACCAGCATGGGTCAAAGTATGCTCGGCAAAATCCAGCATCAATTTCACACTGGCCTGGCCAGCTTCGTCTTCATCCATGACGGAATCGATGGCCAATTTCTTAAGCTCGGTCTTGGCTTTCATAAACGAGCGTTGAAGTTCTTCCTGGGCCATCCAGGCTTCGGTGGGGTTGGCCGAGGCATCGATCTGGCCCATGGCCGCCCAGGAACTGTAAAAAATGCACTCTTCCGGAGCGGCATTAATAATTATTGGATCTTCTTCAGCCGGAGGAACTCCCATCGGAATTCCCAATCCGCTGCTCAGCGTCAGCACAAAAAACAGCATAATATTTGTTGTCATACCGATTACCATGGCCATCTCCCCTTCTTTGAACTCAAGTTGGTTGCGCAAATCATCGTTTACTATAGCAATTAATTTGTTCGTGTCCGATGTAGGCATCTGGAATAAAATCGCTGCGGTTGTGGGAAAATTCTTTGATTTTTATAATCCGCAGTAACAATGATCCAATTCGAGAAAGTCAATGAAAATACACGAATATCAAGGTAAAGAGATCTTTCGCAAGTTCGGGGTGACTGTAGTAGAGGGCCATGTAGCTCGATCCAAACAGGAAGCTGTCGACGCGTACAACCAATTGGGTGGTGAGATCGCCGTCGTTAAGTCACAAATTCACGCCGGTGGACGTGGCAAGGGAACCTTCAAAGAAGTGCCTGAACAGCATGGTGTTGAACTCGTCAAAAGTGCCGATCAGGCCGGTGAGGTGGCCGAACGGATGTTGGGTAACACACTGGTCACGATCCAGACTGGTCCCGAAGGCAAGACCGTCAATCAAGTGTTTGTCGAAGCTGGTTGCAAGATCGCTCGTGAACTCTATCTGGGTATTGTGCTGGATCGTGCCGCCTCAATGCCGGTCTTGATGTGCAGCCAGGAAGGTGGTGTCGAGATCGAAGAGGTCGCTGCAGAAACGCCCGAAAAGATTTTCAAGGAGCACTTTGATCCGGCACAGGGTATCGCCAGTTTCCAGGTTCGCAAGCTCTGTCATCAACTTGGCATCACCGGCAAGTCCGTACGTAGTGCCGACAAGTTCATGAAGGCCTTGTGCAGAATGTTTGTCGACCTCGATTGCAGTCTGGTTGAGATCAACCCGTTGGTGATCACTGAAGATGGTGACATTGTCGCACTGGATTCCAAGATGACCTTTGATGAAAACGCTTCGTTTCGGCACAAAGATCTGGCCGAGTATCGTGACTTGTCCGAGGAAGAAGAGTCCGAAGTTCGCGCAGCCGCTGCAGGCTTGAGTTACGTGAAACTTGACGGCAACATCGGTTGCCTGGTGAATGGTGCGGGCCTTGCCATGTCCACGATGGACATTATCAAACACTATGGCGGAGAGCCGGCCAACTTTCTGGATGTGGGTGGTGGCGCCGATGTTGAGCAAGTCACCGAGGCGTTTCGAATTCTGCTGGGCGACCCGAAAGTGAAAGCGGTTCTGGTCAACATCTTCGGCGGAATTATGCGTTGTTCCGTGATCGCCAATGCCCTGGTGGAAGCCGCAAAAACCGTTGGTTTCAGCGTGCCGCTGGTTGTGCGACTGGAGGGGACCGAAGTCGAAGAGGGCCGCAAAATCCTGGAACAAAGCGACATCGAGTGCATCACAGCAATGGACTTGGCCGACGCGGCAAAGAAAGTCGTGGAAACACTCGGACCAGTTACAGCCTGAGAATTTTGATTGTTAATCCTCAACAAACCAAAACTGAATACAAAACAACTGAAAGTTACCAATGAGCATATTGATCAATAAAGACACCAAGGTGATCTGCCAGGGAATTACCGGCGGCACCGGCGAGTTTCATACTCGAGGTTGCATGGAGTACGCACACACCCAGATGGTGGGTGGAGTGACTCCCGGCAAAGGCGGGCAATCCGTAGCGGGCTTGCCCGTGTTTGATACCTGCAAAGAAGCAGTCGAGCAAACCGGTGCAGACGCAACCATGATTTTTGTACCGCCGCCATTCGCAGCGGACGCCATGCTGGAAGCGATTGACGCCGGTATCGGTGTGATCGTTGCAGTGACCGAGGGCGTTCCGGCTCTGGATATGGTGCGTGTGTACGAGAGAGTCAAAGCCAGCGACAGTGTGCTGATCGGTCCGAACTGCCCGGGCGTGATCACGGCTGAAGAATGCAAGATCGGTATCATGCCGGGCTACATTCACCAGCGAGGCAAAGTGGGCATCATGAGCCGCAGTGGAACTCTGACCTACGAAGCGGTTTGGCAAACGTCCAACCTGGGACTGGGGCAAACCAGTTGCGTGGGACTTGGTGGAGATCCGATCGTTGGTACATCGTTTATCGATGTGCTGGACATGTTCCAGAAAGACGACGAGACCGAAGCGATCTTGATGATCGGTGAAATCGGCGGAACGGCTGAAGAAGAAGCGGCTGCTTTTGTGAAAGACAATGTCACCAAGCCCGTGGCCGCATTCATTGCCGGAAGCACAGCCCCTCCTGGAAAACGTATGGGCCACGCCGGTGCAATTATTTCCGGTGGCAAGGGAACCGCTGCTGAAAAGATCTCGGCACTCCAGGACGCCAACATTGAAGTGTCAGATACTCCGGCAACGATGGGCGAAGCCGTGCAGCGAGCCATCGCCAACGCCGCCTAGAGTTTAACCGAAAAGCGCCGCAGGGTCGGATCCACCGGCCCTGGCGGGTGTTTTCAATAGTCTCAGACACGAATATCCGATTTACTCTTGAGTGATGCGCTGAAAGATTGCGACGCCATTCGATTCTTCAACGGCGATGTAAAGATATTTGCCGTTTTTGCTGATCACTGCTCCGGCTGGGCCAAGTGTTTTGTCTCCCAATGGAAACGACTCGACAAATTTCAACTCGCCAGTTTCCTGGTCTCGACTGAAACCTGCCAACGTGCCCGAGGTGGTACCGGTAACATAAACATTCTTTCCATCCGGGCTGACGACTAATTCGTTACCACCGCGAAAGTCCACGATCTCGCCGGCGACTTCGGATAGTTCTTGAACCTTCGTCAGTTTTCCATCGTCTTCGATTTCGAAAACACCAACTGAATTGTCACCACGAAATCGACCTGATGATGTGTAAAGAAATTTTCCATCTGGACTGGCGGCAACCGACATAACGCCAGCCAACCCGTTGATGCCATCTTTGCCATCGGTAAGAACCTGTTTTTGTTTTAGTTTTCCAGTTTCCGGGTCATAGTCCAAAACGATCAAGCAGTTTGAAGCCGAAGCGGCTGCGTAAGCGATTTGCTTATCGGGGTGAAAGACGATCCCGCGGACGTCGTAAAAGTTTCCTTTGACGCCGTGATTGAATTCAACACACTCCAGTTTTTCCTGGTTGACTTTGAGGACGACAACCGCGCCGATCTCGTCAGGGTTTTCTGGATTGGCACAATTCGCGTCCAGAATGTAGACGTATTTGCCGTCTGGCGAAAACGTGCCTTCGATTGGAAAGGTCAGGCTTTCTGAATCCGCTGTTGAAAACGAATCGACCTTGGTCAGTTTGCCCGTTTCTTCATCCCGGTTGAATAGAGATGCAACTTTTGCACCCAAGCCCACACCAATCGCCTTCTGGCCATCCGGCGATATTCTCATGCTGATTACACCTTTGAGCGCTTCCGCATCCTGTACGGCTTCGACCAATTTAAGATCGCCCGTTTTTTCATCGATAGAATAGATCGCATAATAGCTGGCATTGTAGGCTGCCGAATATAGAAACTTTTCGTCGGGGCTGATTGAAATCCTGGCGACGTGGTCAAGTTCCGGACCCGATATTGTTTTCAAATGCCGAATGCTTTTGTTCAATTCACGAAGGATTGCTTTTGATCTGAGCTTGAATTCAGGTGAGTCGCTTTTCTGCACTGCCTCCAATAGTTGCGCTCGAGCGGCTGTTCCAATACGCACCAGCCCTTCCTGAGCCGCAACACGGTTGGTGAAATCATTGCTATCGAGATCGAGAATCAGCTGAGCAATTTTCCGTTCCAGGTCATCGGGGGAAAGCTGTGTTTCGGTTTGCTGCGGCTCTTCTGGTTTTGTGTCTTCCTGCTTATCTTGTGAAAGACAAATTGAACCGGAAAAAATCAATAGAGTGAAAACGAGATTGCAAAGCAAAAATCTAAACATGATGATCCCAAGTGCGACGATCTAATGCGAAAATCAATGTCGGTTTGAGGCGTACCCAGTTTACAGACGTCAATGACGTAGGGCAGCCTCCAGCTTAACAGACTTTTTCAGCGAGTTGGTTGGTTTGTGTGAAGCTTTACCGCTGCAAGGCCCAAGTCAACTGACTTTGCTGTTTATTCGACCGGCTTTTCGGCAATCAGCCGATAGTAGGGCATGCGAATGAAAGGAATGTAGGGAATCTTGCAACGCGCTTCCAGCAAATCCTGTTTCTGAAAATGATGCAGCAGAAAAGGCAGATGATCCTTGTCCGGATAAACGTTGTCGGTGGCGAACCAGACCGGCCAGAAGCTGCGAGTAAACCAGCGATGCTGCTTGAGTTCCGGCGAGCCGTGTTTTTGCGCAACGTAAAAATCCACGATCCCGATTTTGCCACCGGGTTTGAGAATCCGTTTGGCGTTCTCGATGGCGGCGAACCAGTTGGGGATCATGGTCAACGAGTAGGAAAAGGTTACGACGTCGGCATAGCCTTCTTGCGGCGTGAACTTGGTCGCGTCCGCCTCGACAGCCACGGCGTTGTCCCATCCACGCTGATCAAAACGTTGCTCGGCAATCTTCAGTAACGAGGAAGCCAGGTCCACGACATAGATTTTTTTCAAGCGGTGAATGTCATCGCTGATATTTTCCAGGTTCCAGCCAGTGCCACCGCCGAAGTCCACCCACACTCCGTCCTGTGGTACATCGAGTTTCTCCCAGAGTTCCTCGCGACCCGTTAACAGCTTTTTGCGGAACTCGTCGTAGTCGTTAGCTTGCCCGGAATAGAAACTCTCCATCCGTTCGGCATGTGAATCGCCTTTTCCACGCTTGAACAGCATGTGAAAGATAACGCGGATGTCACGGAACATGCCCATTGTTGATCTCGAAAACCGGAGCGGCAATAAAAGCGATTCGAATTTAGCTGGCCAGGTCGGCAATGTAGAAACTGGCGTAGGTGTGAACTCGATCCATTGGATGAAGTTGATCAGCAAGTTCGGTGTTGTAGGTCAACAAGTCTTTCAAGCAGACTGACTTGTTATCCTTTTGCACATAAACATCGTTAATGTAATCAGTCTTCAATCCGCTGCTGCGCCACAGCAAACGTGTGTTCGGCGCCGCGGTGTCAATGATGGCCTGCCACTCAGATTCCAACAGCGGGAAAAAGTGATCGCACAGCCAGTCCATATGATCAAGCAATACGAATCGCGAGATCGTACCGTCATGCTTCTCCAGAAAGTTCTGGATCGAGTCGGTATGTGTGGAGATATGATCAACCAAACCGCCTCGCAATTTTTCAAAATTTTCCGCTCGCAGATACTCGGGGCAGCAATCCGGCGAGTAACCGCCGTCCATGTAGAGTCGCCAGAAGTAGTTTTCCTTCAATGGCAAATCATGAAACACGCCTTTGACGCAATCCTGCATGTATTTGACGATCCCGCCTTCGTAGTAATTTTCCAACTGGCGGCGCTGCGCTTTGGGAATGCCCAGCATGGAGAGGATTGTGTCGCGGTTCATGGTGAACTTGACCAGACCCGTCCAGAATTTTTCGTAGAGTTTGTTTTTGTAAATTTCCTGCTGGGTTTCTATGTTGTCCGAGTTGATCATGGCATCCAGTTGCGGCCGGATCTTGATGACCTTGTCGGTATACACTTTCATGTAGCGGGCAAAGGTACCGGCGGTGCCTCGAAAATAGAATGAACGTTTGCGATGATCAAACCACTTGATTTTTCGATCCCAGAAAATCTGCGAACGTGCGGGCAAGTCACTGCGTAACTGGTCCTGATAAATTTGTTTGATGCCGGGCAGTTTGCCTCTGCCAAACATTTGAAAAAAATCGTCGTACTGGAGATTCTTGATGGCGGCGATTTTCAAATCGAGTAATGCATTTTGCCGAGGATTCATGTCCACGGCATAAACATGGTTGGGCGAATTCAACAGGTAGTCCAGCGCGTTGCAGCCGGCCGAGGTAATCACAACCACGTTGTCTTCGGGGCCCAGGTCAAGGGCGACCCGATCAAGCCGCGGGTCTTCCCAGCATGTGTTGTAAACCAGGTTGTTGCGATGAACGGTATTGAATACTCGATTGCCAACCCAGTTGAAGAATGATTTTTTGACTCGGGGTGACTGAGAGTCAGCTGAATTGGGACTGGTTGTTTGTTCGGTTGTCATGAATGCTGCCGCGTATCAAATCAAAAGCCTGCTCATTCGAGCGAATCACGTTTCCACAAATTAATCTCGATGCAATTGATGGTTGATGTTGTTCGTCGTCGCGAAAGAATTCTGGGAATCTTTCGCTGCATCAACTCAATTGGCGGCGTAAACGGGTCTAGATTGGCGGAGTTCGGAAGATCACTCGCGCTCCGCCATTCGGCCAACGAATCCAGGATGTCTCTGCAGTAAGCAGAAGCAATTTTAGCAGCCAGATTGCCCGGTCGAAAGTGCCAAACGGGGACGAACCTGACGGCAGAATTGTTGAGTGGACGGCAGGCAATCGTTGACTGGATCCTGCGGCCGGTCGATCACTAACGAGTGATCTCGCATTTTCTCATGCGGTAGACGGCGAGCGGCCTGCCGGATTTTCGGGGACGGAATTCCTTCAGATAGAACGTACCTTCGACCGTAACCGGACGAACGGTAAAGTCTACCGATTCGCCCTCATCCAGAGAAATCAACACACAGTCGTGAATGGCAGCGTTGGGGCCGTAGCAGCATTCCTGATTGTCCCGCACCAGAATGAACTTGGTAATGTCACTTTGCCTGGGCGTGGGGAACATATAGCCGCGCAGTTTGATTTTGACTTTGTTCAAAGATTTGATGTCATCCGTCAGATAGGATTCGTCGTATTCGTCGCCGGCCTCGATATCCATCTTGATATCGTCAAACGTGATGTTTTTGAATTCGGACTCGTTTTGGCCCGCTGCGAAAGAAGGCAAGCTCACAAACGCAATCAGAACCGGCAACAGCAACTTCATTGAAACAGGACCGAGGTTGTTGGTCGAATTTAGATCGCGTGTGATTTTCGTCATCGAATATAATCCGCATCAATTTGATAGAAAACGCTGGGCACCTGGGACTCGCCCGTCCGCACCGCTTTTCGATTCAAGCGAAACGTGCCGGCAACTCGCCTCAGCCTCAGGCTATAGTTTACCGTGTCCCCGGTCAAAATTCGAACACCAATTACGTCAGAGGGTTTTTCGGTTCCGCCAAAACAGCAGTCCCCAAAGTTCCCAACCGCTATAAATTCGTCCAGGTTTTTGGTTTTTGACCCAGGTCGAACATAGCAGCGGACGAAAACTTTTTTGCCGTCCAGTTCTTCCGCGAACTCGGAATAGGGCAGTCTGGTCTTGGTATCATCGCGGAGGCTGCGGAATGAAATCCGCTCGTATCCATCGGGAACTTCCGTCATAAAGATGATGACATACATGGCGATGGCAGCCACGAAACAGAACAAACTTAACGACAAACCGATTTTGACCGCGGTTTTCCCCAGCAGTTCGTCCGGGAAACGTCGCAAGTTACTTATGGCCATCAAGCCGCAGGCGATACTGATCACGGGCAGGATCAGCAGCGGTTCAGACAAAAACGCCAACAGAGAAAATACAGCAAACACCAGGCAAGCCAGAGCGGTCTTGCTGACAGAACGATAACGCTCGTCTTCGACTTGCTGGTTGTCAAATTTTGAATTGAGTTCTTTGTCCATGGATCTGTACCAAATGGCGATTAGAAAATCAGACGCTCAAACGAGCCACTAATGACCGACCACAGCAGGATGAACAAAATCAGGCAGACAATTGCTGGAACTCCCAGAATCGCCCACACCGGAGCAACCAGTTGATTGGAAGCAGCTAAAGGAGGGTTCACTCCTGGAACGCTGGTTTGTGCTGCCAATTTCTGATCGTTGGTTTCAAGTTCAGGATTCTGGAGATTCGAATTGATACCTGGCACGTCAATACTCTCTGCATCATTCGGTCTTACCGTATTTACGAATCTGGCATCAGCAGTGTTCGTAGATTCTGGCGATACCGTAACCGTTAACTGTTCCTGATCTGAATCATCGGCTTCTTCCGAGTTTTCTTTTGAGTCCTTTTCTGAGTCGTCTTCATCCGAGTCGTCTTCATCTGTGTCCCAATCTTCATCGTCGTCCCAATCTTCTTCTTCCTCGAACAAGTCAAAGTTGGCCATGATCTCAGCTCGCTGCACGGCGTCCGCGTCAATTTCACGAAACTCGACCAACAAATCCTGGGCCTCTTCCAGCGGACATTCCATCATGTACGAGGCGATTGGGGTTCGCACCCACTTGGTCTCGCCACTGGCATCGCGAAACATATCGGCCAGCTTGTCCTTGACCGACCAGTCTTCCAGTCGAGCCAGATCGGGAATCACAATGTCGCTGATCGTGGGATGATCAAGCACCAGTCGCAGGGACTGGGCAATCCGTTTTTTGGGAATATCATCGGTTTCTGTCGAGTGAAAACGCAGTGACTGAATCACGCTGAAGACGTCGATGTATTCTGCGTCCTTGTTGGAAAGATAAAGTTCTTCGACGAATGGCAAGCCCGCTTCGCCCGCGATTCGCAAGTAACAGGCCGCCATGGCATCCAGCCCCGGTCGTTTCTCGCGATCCTCTTCAGCCAGCATCTCTTTCAGGAACGGAATATCGTCGCTGGTTCCACAAATCCCCAGCATCGTGAAGTACAAACGCTTGCGCGATTCCAACACGTCCTCGTCTTTGATCCAGCCGACCAGTTTGTCATGTTCCATGCGATCTTTCAGCGAGATCACGTCATCATAGGGAGCCAATGCAAATTCGTCATAAGCATCGTTGGCCAGAACGTCTTCTTCGTCCTCCAGAAAGTCCTGGAAAAACGCCAGTCGATCAGCGCCGCCGGTAGGCAAAGTAGGAATTATCACGAAGTAGTCAATGATGCGATCGTTTGTTGGAATCGGAGTTGACCAGGCAGGATCGGGAACATCCACACCCATCACCATGAATTCTTCGCCAATCTCATGTTGGCCGATCAACACGGTTTGAAATGTTTCGCCTTCGGTCAAGAACTCTTTGCCTTTGAGAATTTGATGAATTGCAAAGGTCGCCTCGGGCAAGGTCGCTGCATCTTCCAAAGGCTCTGGTGGCTGCTCGGCCAGCTTGGCGACAACAATGACATCGTTGGTATCCAGTTGTTCAGCAATCGTTGGATTCACAGAGCTGCAAAACGGACAAAGCATGCTGTTGGTAGTGGCGACGTAATTGCGGACAGTTTCGTTGGCGCTACACCAGTGGTTAGCAAGCACCAGTTGAATGGTCAACAAAATCAGCAGGTTGCCAATAAACAGTTTGCCAATAAACAGCGTGGCAGATAATCGAGAATTCATGATTGCGGCTCGGTTGAGAAAAAGACGTAAGCGATTTTACGCAGTAAACCGGAGGAGTTTGGTGGGCTAGTTTACGCCGGCAATTGGCAAGGACAGTCGTCACGAATCGGATGCTGTATCGATTCAATTCGTAAACCGATTGAATTTGCAAACTGGCGCTGCAAGCCCCGATTTTACGGTAAAGTCGCCCAGTCCCGTTATTGTACGCTAATTCGGTTACTTCGAAAGTGAATTTGCAACATCCGTACGATATGCAGATATTGCCGGATAGATGCCGACAAGAACTGCCAACAAAATCAGCCCAGGTATCAATAAGAATTCAGGCGACATTCCGATTGTATCCGGTAAAAGCGGTACCCAGGACGGAATTTCCCAGGTCAGAAAGGGAGTTGGGGGTGCGAATTTGAGCAGTCCGATTTGCACTCCGGTCATCTTCTCGACAGCTGGGCTTGCCAGCATATTTACCACATGACCGACGGACCAACCGACCAGTCCGCCCCCCAGTGCCAGCAATAAAGACTCCATCAACATGATCGACATGACCTTCGAGCGATCGGCTCCCAATGCTCTGATCACTGCGATTTCGTGCTTCCGCTGGCTCATCGAGTTGTAAATTCCGACCAGGATACTGATCCCGGACACGATGCAAATCATCACGGTGAGGAACAACAGCGCCCAGCGAATCGGACTGACAATGGTTTCAAACAAGGATGTGACTTCGTATACCGGACTGATCGCATCGGAAGCTCGTTGTGATCGGTTGGGCCGGTAGTCTGACCAGTCCAGGCTGGATTCCAGATAACCGTCGTCAACCAGTTGGGCGATTTGTTGGCCCATCGAAATTTTGATGAATTCTTCGTCTTCATTTTTTTCAGCTTCGTCGTCGACACTCGTGAATTCATCTTCGGTGAATTCATCGTCATCTGCTTCGTCTTCGCCGGTGAAGCTGGCGATCAACACGGCCGTGACTTCCCGTTGTTCGATTGGCAATCGAGTTCGATACAAGCCCGAGTCGGAAGAATTTTCAGAAACGTACTCGCTATCCTCGGACGATTCTGGGACAGCGTAAGGGTCGGACTTTTCCAGTGGGTTGGCGTGGTCTTCCATCAGGAAGTGCCCTTCCAGGTTTGTGAAGGCAACCCGGTCATGCGGAGTTCCAGTTGGCTCCAGGATGCCAACCACCGTAAATCCCTGTTCATGAATATGTGCACTGGGAGAATTCGGGTCTCCGTGAATCGGGTAAATGACATCGCCGACTTTGGTTCCCGATTCTCGAGCCACGGCAGAACCTACCACGGCTTCGAAGTAACCGTTTTCCAGGTTGAATTCTTCAAACGCTCGACCCGACGCAAATTCGAAAGTCTTGCCCGTTTCGATATCCAGAACCAGCTTGTTAAAAAAATCCGGTGTGGTTCCGACGACGCGGAATTTTTCGTTGAAATAGTCGCCCAGCGCCAATGGAATCGCCAGGTCGGTGTAGGTGTACATGGTGCCTTCCTGCCCCACCGTCATCGAACGCTGTTCGGCATATTCAATGGCATCGCTGGTGACTTCGCCGACAAATTCGAGCGGTCCGCCAAAGGGCATTAAGCGAGACAGCTCATCCGAAATCTCCCGATGTTGGGCACGAGCACGATGGGTGTTGAACTCGATCGAATACGTCAGCTCTTTTTCGCGTTGATCTGCATCGCAAAAGGCCAGGTAGTATTCGTAGGGAACATTCTCGACCGGGCGGCTCAAGTAAAACACAGTGTTGAGCATCAACTGGGTGCTGCCGCCTCGAGCTCCCACAATCACGTCGTAGCCAAAGCTGGAATTGCTTTTGAACGAGTGTTCGACTACACCATAGATCGTCAGCACGACGACGATCAGAGTGACGCCAAGTGCCATTGAGAGCATGGAGAGAATCGAGCCCAGCCCTCGATGTTGGATACTGCGAAGAGCGATTTTGAAAACACTCATGCTTGACTCTTTTCCTGATTGTTTTTGTCGGCTGTTTTGTTTTCGGCCAGTTGCCCGATGACTCGATTGATTTGGTCAAGTTGATCGACGCGGTCAAATTGATTGGCGACATCCATCGAATGGGTTACCAACAGCAGGGCGGTTTTCTCTTCACGAGCCGTTTCACGCACCAGTTCAATGATGTGTTGTTGATTCTTGGGATCAATGTTGGCTGTCGGTTCGTCCGCCAACAGCAACACCGGGCGATTAGCCAGGGCGCGAGCCACGGCGACTCGTTGCTGTTCACCGACCGATAAAGCGCCCGGTTTGTTATGCAGGCGATGGCTCAAGCCGACTCGATCCAGCAGGTGCCGGGCTCGTTCCGGATCCTTTTTATCGGAGGCGAAGGTCATGCCCAGCATGACGTTTTCCAGTGCCGAAAATCCCGGCAGGAGGTTGAAGGTTTGGAACACATAACCGAGCTTGTCAGCGCGGACTCGATCACGCCCGGCTTCGGAGAATTTGGTCAGTTCAACATCGTCGATGAAGACTTTTCCGCTGGTGGGATGAACGATTCCCGCGATGATGTGCAGCATGGTGGATTTGCCGCAACCGCTGGGCCCGATCAACACGACTTGTTCGGCTGGATCAATTTTGAATTCCGGGACATCCAGAATCTCCACCTGCTCGCCATCCGGCTGGCGGTAATTCTTCTTGATGTTTTCCAGTTTGAGCATTGGCAGTCCCAAAAAAGACGTCTTCAACTGGTAATACGTTATCGCAAGTCGCTTGGATCGGACAGATGCAGATAACAAGGAATATTCTGATCGATCAAGGCGGTTGATTCGCGCCCAGTTGAAACGCGCCTGATTGGATCGCGCCCGGTTGAAATGCAATTGCCCGGCAGGATTTGAATTATCTGCTATCGGCCATAGCGTTTGGTAGCACGATCGAGTTGTCTTTTGACATCGGCTGTTTTCAAGGATTCACGTTTGTCGTGAAGTTTCTTACCTCGGCCGACTCCCACCATCACTTTGGCAATTCCTCGCTCGTTGAAATACATCCGCAGCGGGACCAGTGTGAGGCCTCTTTCCAAGGCACGATTGGCCAGTTTTTTGAGCTGGCGAGCATGCACCAGCAGTTTGCGCATGCGTTGCGTATCGTGGTTCCAGATGTTTGCCTGTCGATATTCGGAGATATCGGCGCCGACCAGCCAGAGTTCGTTATTTTTGTATCTCACATAGGCTTCATCCAGCGAGAGCTGTCCGTTGCGGAGGCTTTTGACCTCGCTGCCGTGTAGCACGATACCGCACTCCAGTTTCTCGATAATTTCGAAGCGGATCCGCGCACGGCGATTCTCGGCGATGGTTTTCGCGGCACTGTCCGTCGTTTTTTTGGCGGCGGATTTCTTGTTTTTTTGGTTTTTATTTTTTGCCATTTGTCTGTTTTCGCAGACAGGATTTTACGGTCTGAGGTTCATTACGGCCAATCCTGCAGCGTTAGTATTGTGGTGGCTGGACTCGATTACGCCAGTCCGGCATTCTAAGGGAATTCAAAAGAGCGATATGGCTGACTGGCGGTGCCGACTCTGACAATTGGGTCAAGTAGAGCGATTTGATGAACTGTGGACCCGTCTGGTGATTGCCGGCCATACACCCGGTCGATGCTGCTTGATAGGATTGAATATTCGAACTGGTGACCTCATTTGAGGAGACTCTATGTCTGATTTACTTCCAATTTTGAATGACCGACCTTCGTCTGATCAAGATCAGTCGAAACCGGTCAAGCGTTTGCCGCGCTGGCTGCGGCGGGAAGTTCCCAAGGGTAATGCCAATCATTTTACTTCCAACTTGATGGATGAGTTGGGATTGGAAACGGTATGTGAGAATGCCAAATGCCCCAATCGAATGGAGTGCTACTCTCAAAAAACTGCCACATTCATGATACTCGGCAATGTTTGTACGAGACCCTGTGGATTTTGTGCAGTTAAACGCGGTCGTCCCGAAGAAATTTCTGCTGACGAACCCGAGCGTCTGGCCGAGGCCGCTTATCGTATGGGGCTGAAGCATGTGGTAATCACTTCCGTGACTCGTGATGACATGGATGACGGCGGTGCCCAGCATTATGTCGACTGCATTCATGCAGTAAGAGAAAAGTGCGATGCCACAGTGGAAGTTTTGACTCCGGACTTTATCCACAACAAACCAGCGCTGGATCTGGTGATTGAGGCTCGACCCGATGTGTTCAATCACAACACAGAAACGGTGCCTCGGTTGTATCGTCGGGTCCGTGGTCCCAAGTCCGACTATCAATGGACGCTGCGTTTGCTGGAACGCATCAAAGAACAGGACTCAGCCATCAAAACCAAAAGCGGCCTAATGTTGGGACTGGGCGAGACGCAGCAAGAGATTCTGGAAGTGTTGGGTGATTTGCGAGGCGTCGATTGCGACTTTCTGACGCTGGGACAATACTTGCAACCTGCCGAGGACCGGTACTTGCCAGTCGTCCGTTACATTCCGCCACAGGAGTTTGACGAGTTGGGCGAGATCGGGAAACAACTGGGTTTCCGAAAAGTAGCCAGTGGTCCCTTTGTTCGCAGTAGTTACCACGCACGCGATATGGCCGAAAGTTAAACTCGCAGTGGAAGGCTCGTCGCGGACGGGAAACGCCAATAATCGTAGGTTAAAAGAACCGTGCCTCAAAATTCCAATATCGAAGTCATTGTTAATGATCAAGTCTTGAAGCTCGACAATGGAGTGACGGTCGAGGACCTGATTGCCGAGGTCGGAGTGTCAGGTGCGTTTGCGGTTGAAGTGAACGGCGAATTGGTTCCAACCCGCGAATTGTCAAAAGTGGCGATACGCAGCGGCGATCGAATCGAGATTGTTACATTGGCTGGCGGCGGATAAAGACTGCAGGGTGAATGGTAGAACGAACGAATCGATGAGCACAGAAACAACTGGCCAAACTCAAGGTACTCGCCCAACCGACTCCGGCGCAAATCGCGCGGCCGAGAAGCAAACCGTCGATGAGACTACCCAGGCAGCTTGGAGAATCGGCAACAAGCTTCTGAAAAGCCGCATCATTCTGGGGACCGGACGTTACCCCGATTTCGAATGTATGCAGCAA
>CAZOXC010000019.1:0-5425 GCA_964583205.1 uncultured Pirellulaceae bacterium
ATCTTCAAAAGCACCATGGATCAGGTCGTATTTTGCCGCACAAAACAAGAACTCTTTTCCAATAGCATAGCAGTTTTGACGCAAGAAGAACTTTGGCCGCTCACCAACAATCTGCAGAGCTTTGCAAGTCGCTGCTCAACCTTTAGATTCGGCCTCTGCCGATTCTCGACTCCACCAGCTTAAACAGTTATTATCTAGGGGCACTCCAGCTTGCAGAATCAAGACGAGTGCTAACCGATCACCAACAAGGATCTCCCCAATGCGGAATTTTAAGTCGTTGAATTTACCCAGCAGGATTATGTTGACTGGCCTGGCAGCCTTGGCTTGCGTCATTGGCCTGAGTTCGCTGCCCGGCTGCAATGGTTCATCAGGGGGCGAATTCGTATCCATCGGCACGGCGCCTCCGGGCGGAGCTTTCGCAGCGGTGGGCAACGGCATCTCGGCTGTTATTGACCAGAACAAGGGCGAACTCAACTGGACGGTGACTCCACAGGAAACCAAAGGCACGCAGGAAAATATTCGCTTGCTACAAGGCGGTGAAATCGAATTTGTCATGGCCAACGCCGGTATCTCATATTTTGCCACTCGGGGCGATGGTGCCTGGGAAAAGCCTCACGAAATTCGTTCGGTCGCGACAATGGCTCCCAATGTTGGCTTGTTCGTGACAACTAAATCAACCGGAATCACCAAAGTTTCAGATCTCAAAGGTAAACGAGTTGTGCTTGGCCCCGCCGGCGCTGGCTTCAACTATTTCCTGGAACCACTACTGAAGGCTCATGGCCTGGAGATGAGTGACTTGACCGCACTCAACGGCAACTACATTCAAGCTGCCGAAATGATTTCCGATGGCAAAGCCGATGCTGCTTTTATGGGCGGAGCAATTCCGATCCCGGCCGTCAGTCAACTTTGCTCGACACAGGACGTGGTCTTTCTGGAATTTGATCTGAATGCCGTCGACAAGCTCAAAGAGTATCCTTTTTACTTTACAGTTCCCATTCCAGCCGACAAATATACCGACCTGGAAGAAGACATGACCGGCATCAATTGTGGCAACATGCACTTGATCACGCATGAAAGTGTCGATGAAGACACGGTCTACAACTTTACCAAGCTGCTTTACGAAAACCGTGAGCAGGTTGTGGAAAAGCACCCGGCTGGCAAAGCCATCAATCCAAAGAACGTGATTCGTGACACCGGAACTCCCTTTCATCCGGGTGCGATCAAGTTCTACAAAGAAGCCGGTCTCTGGAACCAGTAATAGCGAACTGCAAAAACAGTATGGGCGATAGCGAGCAGCTCGAAGCACCCGGTTTCCAGTTATTTAACCGGGTCGTTTACAATTTGATTGCCATCGCCCTGGCCATCTTTGTCCTGGTTTCCGTCAATACGACGATTCTGGATCAGCAACCCAACCTGGCCTTGTTCGGCCTGATGGGAATCGTGTTGATCATTCTCAGCAGCCCCGAAATCAAGTATTTCAAAAACTCAAAACACCGGTCCGGCATCAACCGGCTGTTGTTCGTTTTCAACTGGCTGTTGATCGCCGCAACGATACTGGCCTTCGGTTACATCTTTATTCAGACCGCCAAGCCATTTTCGAATTTCTGGATTGAAGGCCAGTCGCTGGGTGAACGAGCCAGCACGGAGACGACACTTGATTTCGCGATCGGATTGCTTGGTCTGATTTTAGTTCTGGAAGCGACCCGACGAGCCATCGGATGGACGCTGCCGATCCTCTGTATCATTTTCATTTTGTATGCGATGTTCGGTTCAAGCCTGCCCGAACAGTGGGCGTTTCGGCATCGCGGATTCGATTGGGAACGAATTGTACAAAAGAGTTATTTGCAATCCGGTGGTGTCTTCGGCATCGCCTTGAACGTGATGTTCAAGTACGTTTTTCTATTCGTGTTGTTTGGCACGCTGCTGGAACAAACCGGAGCGACAGGATTTGTGATTCGATTTGCGCAGCGGATGTTTCGCAAGAGCACGGGCGCGCCTGCAAAGGTGGCTGTGGTCAGCAGCGGCATGATGGGCTCGCTCTCCGGAAGCGCCGTTGCCAATACGGCCACCACCGGTACGTTTACAATTCCCTTGATGAAAAGTTCGGGTTTTGATGCGGAATCTGCGGCCGGGCTGGAAGCGGCCGCAAGCTCGGGTGGCGCGTTGATGCCGCCGATCATGGGCGCCGGTGCCTACATGATGCTGGAGATGATCGAGCCCTATCAGGTGAAAACCGTAGATCCAGTTACCGGTGCTGTGGCAATCGAAGAAGTCGCGATCAACTACCTGGAAATCATTCAGGCTGCCCTGATCCCGGCAATCCTGTACTACGTCGCCTTGCTCCTGACGGCTCACTTTCATGCCAGGCGAATTGGAGCCAGGACCGAATCGGAAACGGAAGCCGGATCGGTTGCCAAGCCTGAACAATCCAGCTCGCCGTTTCAAGGTATCTTGTTCGTAGTCGCATTTCTGATTCTGATCGCAATGCTGGTCACCGGATTTACGCCATTTCGCGCTGTCAGCGTGAGCCTGCTGGGAATCGTGGTGCTGAGTTGGCTCAACAAATCGACTCGATTGACTCCGGCCAAACTTAACGAAGCAATCGTCCGCGCGGCCAAGGGCGGAACGGCGTTGATTGTGGCGGCTGGCTGCGTAGGAATCATCATGGGGATCGTCGGCCTGACCGGAATCGGCGGCGTACTACCTTCAAAAGTTCAAGCGCTTGCCGGTGACAGTTCACTGATGGCGTTAATCCTGTTGATGTTTTCCACAATCGTACTGGGAATGGGTTTGCCCTCGGCCGTTTGTTATTTGTTGATGGCGATCCTGGTGGGAAGCGTGCTCAAGTCCCTGAACACACCGGACCTTGCAGCCCACTTGTTCATTTTTTACTTCGGCATGATGTCGATGGTAACGCCGCCAGTCGCGTTGGCGGCTTATGCGGGAGCGGCGATCGCCAAAGCTAACGTGATGAAGTCGGCTTTGGCTGCGTTTCGGTTCGCGCTGGCCGGTTTTGCACTGCCCTTCGCTTTTGTGTTCCGACCCGAGCTACTGATGCTGACCACCGAATATGTCGAACAAGGCGGTGAAAGTATCAAAACCGTTGCCGCCGCTTCGCCCTTGATGATCACGTTGAACGTCGCCATCATTCTGATGGCCATTGTCGGGCTGGCAGCCGCCATCGCTGGATTCGCATTCAATAAACTAAACAAGGTGATGAGATTGATTCTGCTGCTGGCAAGTCTGACCTTGTTTTTGATTCCGATCAGCGCTGGTGTTTGGATTCAAGTCGTACCCTGCCTGGGCATCGTGGCGATTCTCGTGCTCAACCGTTTTGGAAACGAACAATGAAATACCTGTTTGTCGCGTTGGTTTTGATCCTGCTGGTCCTGCACCAGGACTACTGGCAGTGGGGCCGTTCGGATTTGATCTTCGGGTTTCTGCCCTACCCTCTGGCCTATCACATGGTGATCTCGATGGTGACCGCAGCCGTTTGGCTATTGGCAGTCAATCTTTGCTGGCCATCTGACAACAAAGACTTGGACGCCGAGGACTTGGACCCCGAAGACATCGGTGCCAAAAACAAAGACGACCAACCGGGAGCCCGCTCATGACTCAGTTAGTCGTCATTATTTGCTATTTGTGCATGTTGCTTGTGCTGGGTTTTGTGGCCAGCCGTTTTTTTCGAGGGACGTCCAGCGATTACATGCTGGCCAGTCACTCCATCGGGCCTTTTCTGCTGCTGATGTCGCTGTTCGGTACGACGATGACTGCGTTTGCTCTGGTCGGTTCGACAGGAGTCTCGTTCCGACAAGGCATCGGGATTTACGGCAAGCTGGCCTCGGCGGCCGGCATCATTCATTCGGCTTGTTTTTTTCTGATTGGAATACCACTCTGGCGGATCGGTCGCAAACACGGTTTTCGCACACAGATACAATATTTCCGGGCCAGATATGACAGCCAGTTGCTGGGCTATTTGCTGTTCCCTTTGCTGGTTGGTTTCGTCATCACCTATTTGCTGGTCGGAGTCGTTGGTGCCGGCGCAGTAATCAATCAAGTAACCAAGGGCGCGTTCGAATCTCAGGGCTGGTTCGAGTCGGCTGGCTTCGGTGTGCCCAAACAATTGGCGTCGGGCGTAATCTGTCTGGTCGTTCTCACCTACGTGTTCTTCGGTGGCATGCGAGGAACTGCTTGGGCAAACGCTTTGCAAACTGGAATCTTTATGGTTCTGGGACTGGTTACCTTCGTGACAATCGCAAACTCGATAGGTAACAGTTCAAACTTCCTGGACAACTTGCGCACCACCTCTCAATCGGTGCCGACCGAGAAGATGTCAATGGCCTCAATCAAGTGGTCGGTCTATCTTTCGTATTTGTTGATCCCTCTGTCGGTCGGGATGTTTCCACATATTTTCCAGCACTGGCTAACGGCACGCAGCGCCAAAGCGTTCAAGCTACCAATCGTTCTGCATCCGATTTTCGTGATGATCGTTTGGGCACCTTGTGTGCTTATCGGCGTGTGGGCCAATTCCGAACTGGCGGGCTTGCCTGACAATGTCGGCACCAACGATGTGTTGGCGACGCTGGTCAGTACCCACGCTTCCAGTTTTCTGGGCGGTTTGCTGACGGCGGGAATCCTGGCCGCGATCATGTCGTCGCTGGATAGTCAGTTCCTGTGCCTGGGGACCATGTTTACCGAGGACATCGTTCGCAACATCAAGCCGGACGTTTCGGACAAGTCGATCGTATGGTTCGCGAGGTTTTTTGTGATCACCATCGTGGCAACTACTTTTGGATTAAGTATTTTTCTGCCACGGTCGGTGTTTGAAATCGGCGTTTGGTCATTCACCGGTTTCACAGGCCTTTGCCCAATCGTGATCGCCGGCCTGTATTGGAAACGAGCGACCAAGTTCGGTGCAATTGCGTCGGTGATCGTGACGGCGATCGTGTGGTGGACTCTTTTCAAGCGTTCCGAATTCGCCGCCAACAAGGGTTACAATTTTCCAGAAGAACCGATTTCACTTGGCTTCATCGAGATCCCGGTGTTCGCACCAATTTTGACCGTGACCCTGGCTTCGGCACTGACCTTGATTCTGGTCTCGCTGGTCACCAAGCCACCCAAAACGGTCGACAAGTTTGTAGGTATCAAGGATTAACTTGATTGTCGGTGCGTAATGGCCAAACCTGCGAATTGTAATAACGGCCGGACCTTTGGCCCTTCATGTTTCGGGTGTTACAAATACCCAGGGCTTCACCCTGGGCTAGAAAAATTGCCGGGGCGTTGCCCCTGAAAAGCATGGCGACCAGGGTTGGCCCTGAGTAAAAGAAAGGCATAGCGAACGGGGCGCTGCCCTTGAATAAGGGAATTGCGCTGACCTTGATTCTGGTCTCGCTGGTCACCAAGCCACCCAAAACGGTCGACAAGT
>CAZOXC010000019.1:5525-14598 GCA_964583205.1 uncultured Pirellulaceae bacterium
CAGGGCGTTGCCCCTAGTAAACGAAAGGCACGGCGACGGGCCGTTGCCGCCGAGTACAAAGGTGGGGTGTACGTAAATAAATGCAGCAGGAAACGACCAGGGCGTTGGCCCTAGTAAAGGAATGGCATAGCGAACGGGGCGCTGCCGCCAAAAATAGGTGGAGCGTTGTGCTTGAGCAATCGATGGCATTGCCTGCCAAGTGGATTAAACGTTGAGCGCGATCTCAAGCAACTCGACAGCCGGAATACCATCGGTATAGATAAGTGCCGTGCGACCAAAGCATTCTTTAACGGCTTCTTCCGCAGACGGTTGAGTACCTGAACAATCAAGCAGCGCTGGACCAGGCTTGATTTTCCAAGTCGACATTAACTTGACAGTCCGCATCACATTGTTGTCGATCAGGATTCTGCCCAAGGGCACATCTTCCCGCTCGATCTTTTCACGAATGGCTTCGTCCAGATAAGCACTCGCCAGCCGCACGATTCCAAATTGAACGACTTGCTGATCCGATTGACGTCGCAACAGGATTTTTCGCGAGTAATGATTGGAGGTCGATTGACGATCCAGCACATTCACATCGACGGCCGAATCGTGATGCTGCTCCATGGTCACAGTCATATGACTGGTATGAGCCAGCATTTCCCGGAAGGGATTGGGCAGCGTTTCGGGCGGTACTTCCGCAAACTCGCCCAACTCGGCAATGTTCTCATAGAACAACTGCACAAGCGATTGTAAATCAGGATGGGTCCACTGGGTGCGATTCACGAGGTTCGCTTTAATAACAGGATCAGAATCTGCCAAACAATATCTGCCAAACAATAAAGAGCAGATCAGCCGATCAACACTCGATCGAATCAGGATGAAGTCAATACAATATCGGTCAGCTTGGGCTGGACGATATTTATCGTCGGAACGTATTCATTGGGACGATCCAGCACGGTATCGACCAGAAAATACAATAGCCGACGCAACTCTTCCGGTTCTATGTTATCGGCAACTTCTTCAGCGCGAGCTTGATGTTTGTCGACCAGTTTATGGGCTTTTTCAAAGACCTGGGCTTCCAGATATAACTGTCGAGCCCGATCGATCCGTTGTTGCGGATTGAGATCCGAATCTTCAACCAAAGAAATCAACTCGGCACGCTGCTCGTCGCCCAATGCTTCCAGTGCCAATGCCCACAACAAGGTCGGGCGTCCACCCAGCAAATCGGCACCGCTGTTGAGTTTGTTATCGGTGTCAGCCTGCCAGTCTTTCAAGTCATTCAAAATCTGAAACGCCACGCCCAGGTTCCGAGCGAACGTACGAATCGGCTTGATGTACTCATCGACCGGTCCGGCCAGTCGAAGTCCGGTATAAAAGGCCGCCTCGAAAGCTGGCGAAGTCTTCAACGCGTAGATCTTCAGTGCGTCGATGGGTTTCAGTTCTTTTTTACTGGCATCGCGCCAGAACAATTCGGCTCCCTGCCCTTCCGACAAACGCTGATGTGAATCAGCAAGGAAATCGAGAATATCTGCAGCCGCCTCGGCACCAAGTTCGCCGGCGTCTCGACTGACCAGACGGTACCCAAGCCCAATCAAATAGTCACCGACGTTAATCGCAGTTGGCACACCGAACTGACGATGCATCGCGGCCTTGCCATAACGAAACTCGTCATCATCTTCGATATCGTCATGCACCAGCGACGCTTTGTGAAACGTCTCAATCGACATAGCGGCTCGTTTAATCGAATCCGATATATTCTGCACAAAGGCTTCGCCATCGTTGCCGGTAGCACCACCACCAGAAACCGCGTCATAGGTCGCCAATGTGATGAAGGGTCGCGAGTGCTTGCCGCCCTGCTTCAGGAAATCGAACGCAATCGACTCGGTCGCTGCGATCGGATCCAGCGAGTCGAAATTCAGGTCGACCTCTTCGTCGGGCTTCGTTCGCACTCGAGGAATCAAAGTCTCCAGTTCCTCGTTGAACAAACGAGAAGCACCTCGCATCAAATGCACAAATGTTTTGGTCTTCGTTTCGGCCGGCTGATAAGGCACATTAACCATCTCGCTGACCCAATCTTCGTCAACGCTGGTGTTGCGACAGTCGCTGGAAAGCAAGGGAATTGCCAGGCAGGGAATTCCGGCCAGCAGAATCTTGTCGATCGCCTTTTCGAGCACGTTCAAGCAGGCCACTCCGCAGATCGCATCAACATGTCCGCTGACAATAATCTTCAAAACGATTGGCGAGCCCTCAGCCACCAGTACTTTGTAACCCAGCTCTTCAGCTCGAGTCCGAAAGTCGGCAATGCTGCAAGCTCCACATGTTTTGCAGTCCAGACCGAATTCGTCATAGTCAGCCGGACAGCCTTCGGCATGCTTCAGACAATGCGGCAGCAGAAACAATCGGCGCGAATGCGGAACGCTGGCGACTTGCTCGCGCCAAAATTCACTGGCGATGGTAACCATGCACCAGCCCAGATACCCCTCAGGATAACCATGAGTCTGCAGGAAACCACGAGTGATCTCCTCCATCTCGTCTTTGGTCATCAAGTGACCGCGGCTGAGCGTAGCGGCAAGATCAGCGCATTGCTGGCGCATCTCTTCACGTTGCTTACGCGTTTCCGGGACCAACTTGAGATGAGAGGTCTTGCGACGACGACTACGCCGCTTGGGAGGATTCGTTTCGGTTTGTTTTGTATCGGCTATCAAGTTTTACTTGTCCGTTAAAATCGTTCCGGCAGGAGGCCACGCATCGAAGGTCGCGTTAGCCGTCAACCGAATCGGTGAATTGATTTAAATTGGATTGGACTCGACCCAGCGCCGCCAAAGCGAAAACAAGCGGATAAGTTCGCTCGTAATACCACAGCTTGGCAAAGTAAAAGCCAATCGGCCAGGGATCAAGATGCGACCGGTCTTCGATTTCATTAATCAAAAATTCGGTACCTCGCATGACTGCTCGACGGATCGAATCAGCCAACAAAGTGTTGCCGGAAATTGAATCGTCTTGCAGTGCATCTGCCAAAGCTTCAATCGCCAAACCCGTTTCTTCAATACTCGATCGAATTCCGGTTTGTTTGGTCGGGTCCAGTTGGCCACCTACCGATGCACCACCGCCCCAACCACCATCGAGACCTTGTTGATCAACCAAGCATTTTAAACCACGCTGAGCCGCTTGGGTATCGAATCGTTTCCAATCACGGTAAGCCAGTAGGACTTTAGCGGTACCGTAAACCGGGTTTTCCTCGCTATTTGCAGCAATTGCTGTGTTGTCCTGATTACCAAACCACAGGGGAATCCACGAACCATTTTCACGCTGATTTCTGTCCAGAAAAGCGAATCCACGCTCGATCACTCGGGAATTGACGTTTTTCGAGTCCTTTAAGGCTCTCAGAACATGCGCTGTTAAATCCGTTCCGCTGCGATCGAATGGCAATTTACCCCAGCCTCGACAAAAAGTTGGCCATCCTCCGTCGCGATTTTGCAATTTAACCAACCAGTTTTCGGCACTTTTAATGGATGCCTGGATCTGGGCTTGGCGTTCTTGGTCCAGTGTTGAACTGGCCAGAAAATGTCTCAAGGACAAAATCGCTCCGGGCGTATCATCTGAATCGGGCACCGCACCGCTCAAATCACTCCAACCAAAGCCGCCCGGCTCCGCGCCGGTGAATGGATGTCGTTCGGTGTGCTGGCAGCTCAACAGCCAATCCAGACATTCTTGTGAGTCAACTTTTTCTCCCGCTGAAGCCAGAGCGTTGACCGCAAGTGTCGTGTTCCAGGTGGCCAGGTTGGAATCAATCGGCCAACTGCCATCATCACGAAATGTCTCTTGTAAAAATCGAATGCCGTTCTTGACGACGGAATGATTGGCTCGTTCCGTGGCCGCCAGTGACATCACTACAAAACTGGTCAAGGGAATCGCTTCCAGATAACCGCCGCTGGCCGGTTGCATTCGCTCCAGTACCTTGAGCGACCTGTTGATACTGCGCTGACGAATCTGCCTCAACAGGAAATTGCCGGGGGGATCTTTGAGAAATTTGGCCTGTCCGATCGCGACCAGCGCGGGAATGGCATAGCTGACGACCGGCAGTTGCATCAAGTGATAAAAGCGTTGCGGCACCACGGCAGCTTCAAAAGGCAACACGCCCACTTCCTGCCAGTCGACCAGACCCGCCAGTGCGGCATTGGCCAGGATCGGCACGGCGAAAGTTTTGTCTTTGCCATAACGGGCTCGAATTTTTTCAGCCCCGCCAAATTCATCCAGATAGCGACTGGCTTTCAATTGAACTTGATCGAATTCGCGAAGACGGTTGGCTGATTCTGACGTGGCCAGATGAAACGCGGCGACCGCCAGTGTGGATGTCGAAATGTTGGAATAGCTTTTGTCGGTATCGCCCCAGCCACCATCAAAATTCTGCTGGGCAGCCAGATAGTCCAGCCCTTGCACGATCATCAAGTCCAGCGATTCGCGCTCAGAATCGCTGATTTCGGCATGCTGACAATAAATCGACAATGCGCTGATCGCCGTGGCGGTCGACAATGCTGAAGAGGCCAATTCGCCGGGCCAGAACCCTGCCGAGGATTGCTGCGCCCACAATTCAGCTCGCACCGTTTCACAGGCCAAACTGAGTCGAGCCGCCGGGATTGCCTGCGGTTGATCGTTGCCTGCATCCAGGTTGTTTTCAGCGACTGAATTCAGGCTGGTCGAACTAGTCCCGCTGGCGTTCACTGCATTGACCCGATAATGTTGACTAAAGAAATCCCCCTCCCATTCTCGCAAAAGCGACCACTGAATCTCAATGACTAAAAACGGCGAAATGTTCGAAACGGTGCAAAATCTGATTCAAACAGGGGAAGCTGCGTCGGCAATGTCGAAAATGGCACAGTTTTTGTTAATTGAAAAACGGTTTCATGAACTATTCGAAGTTCGCAAAATCCAACTGCGGCAATCGCTGGACCTGCCGATTCGTTCTTCCGAATCGACGGCCGAATTGCCGCTGGAAAAACGCAGTGACTATGAAACCGGATTGATCGCCGCCTGTCGCGAAATTGGCGAACTGCTGATTGCCGATGGTCGGATCCGGGAAGCCTGGGTTTATTTGCAAGCGGTTGACGACCGACCCTTTGTCAAAAATCTGATTACCGGTATTCAACTCGATGATGAAAACTCGGACGAGTTAATTGAGATTGCCATCAATGAAGGCGTAGCTCCGCTGGAGGGTTTCAGTTGGCTGCTGGAGAAGCTTGGAACCTGCAATGCGATCACCACCTACGATTCCTATTTCATGATGTATCCGTTGGAAATTCGACAAGGTGCCGCGGAACAACTTGCCAGACAACTGCATCGGGAACTCAAGGCCAACCTGACACATCAAATCCATGAGCAACAACCCGACGCAACCATCGAAGACTCGATTGCCGAGATCGTCGATGATCGCCCCTGGCTGTTTAGCGGGAACCTGCGGCACGTCGACGAATCTCATTTGGCATCGGTCGTACGAATTTGTCGCATTGTTGAAGACTCGGAATCAGCCAAACTCGCGCGAGACCTGGCTGCCTACGGCCTGCAAATGAATTCCGAGTACTCGGCCGAGGGCGATCCGCCATTCGCAAGTTTGTATGAAGACAGCCAGTTGTTCTACGATGCGTTGCTGGGCGAGCGAGTTGACGAAGCCAAGATCTTCTTTGGCGAAAAAGCTCGCAACTGCGAACCGGATGTGGAAACCACTGCTTGTATCGAATGGTATATTTTTCTGTTGAACCGGCTGGGGCAGCAAGCAGAAGCCATCAACGTATCACTTGAATTGTTGCCCGGCGCCTCGCCGCAAATGAACATCGCACCGAATTTGTTCGAGCTGGCTCAGAACCAAGCTGACTGGAACCGAATTCACGATTACTTGCGAGAACAAGACCGCTTGCTGGACTATGGCGTGGCCCTTATCGAAGGCCAATCATCGCTGCCGGCCCAATGAGTGGCTGAAGAGTGCAAGCGAGATGGCCGCCGCGATTCGGAACGCTGAGCTGTTCTGCAATTTCTATCAGCGCAAAAAATAAACGACCCGACATAAATGCCGGGCCGTCTATGAATAACGTTCTTATCCGAATGGACTATCGACCATTGGCCGTAGTTGTTCGGTTAGGAACGATGAATGCACTTGGATCTACATTCGGTGTTGGAGGAACGCGATATGCGCTACCTGCAGCTTCTGGAGTTGGAGCTGGTGCTGCATTCGATGGAACAACTTGTTGCATCGGAGCATTGTGGATTGGAGCGCTGTGAACTGGTGCACTAGCAGCAGGAACTGCAGCGCCACCACATCCGTCACAACCGTTTCCGGCGTATGTGTAGCCGCCACCAGCGCATCCGCTGTCGCAACCACCAACGTATCCGCCACCGCAACCTGAGTCACAACCGCAGCCACCCATGTATCCGCCACCGCAACCTGAGTTACAGCCACCGCATCCGCGGAATGCACCTTTGATTCGGTCAAGCAGACCCAATCCAGGCAAACGCAAGCCACAACCGCCACATCCGCCGCCGAAGCCACCGCAACCTGAGTCACAACCGCATCCGCCAACGTATCCGCCACCGCAACCTGAGTCACAGCCGCATCCACCAGTGTAGCCGCCGCCGCAACCTGAGTCACAACCGCATCCGCTCATGTATCCGCCACCACAACCGCCACCGCATCCGCGGTTGAACAGTCCGAAGCCGGAGAATCCGTTGCCGAAGCAACTGTTTCCACATCCGCCACCGCAACCGCTATCGCAGCCACAACCGCTGGTGTATCCGCCGCCGCATCCGCTGTCACAGCCACAACCGCCAGTGTATCCGCCGCCGCAACCTGAATCGCAACCACCGAATCCACCACAGCCACCGCCGAGCAGACCACATCCGCCGCCGCCGAGCAAACCACATCCGCCGCCACCGCCTAACAGGCCGCAACCACCGAGTTTAGGGAAGCCAATTCGAATTCGGAAATTCAAATCGAGCAGATCACAGCAACCGCCGCCGCCTCCACAATCTGCATAAGCTGGTGTGCCGCAACAAGGTGCAGCATCACAGCCACATCCGCCTCGACCCATCATACGACCGAGCAGGTCATTGGCAAAACTGGTTGAACAGAATGCCATACCAACTACAAGAGTCGCTACGAGAATTTTAGATTTCATTGAGACTCGTCTCCTTGGACTTGTGAACCCCGTTGACTTCTCATCCGCAGCCCGCGTTGCGTCTGGGACCCGATACCGCAACGAAGGCGTCAATTGCCGGGCCCGGCTGATGAATTTCCAATTGGACAAGCCAACAGGAATCATCGAATTGCTAAACTTGAGAAATAGGCCTAATACGAGATTCAAAACAGGAAAATCAATTACCGGTCGAGCCATCCTCTGACTCGATTCACCTCACCGATGATTGAATAATCGATTCGCAAGCGAATCGAAAAGACTGAATGGTCAGGTCTCGTTATCGGAATGCATGCAGGCCCTCTTGAGCATTGCTAACCAATTTGTAAACAAGGGTTTACGGTGATCGTTAAACGAGTTTTAACAGCTGGTTTGATCAGTTAAACTATAACGATCGGCTTGGCTTGGATCTTTCCCTGTATCCTTTCCGCTTTGCAAAATCGACTCGGATCAAATTCAGTTACCTTGCACCAAACTGCCGATTACCCCCTATATCCATTGACCAAGTAGTATTTTGCGAATTTGCAACTTGAAAAACTTCATCCTGATAACTGCCGGTTTATGCCTGCTCCTGACAGGCTGCCTGGGCGACCGGCAGGAGTGGGATGTGCCCCCAGCCAACTTTGATTCCCCCCGAGAACGTTATCAACGCGACCTCGAAGAGCGAAAAATTCGGTCAGGAAATTCCAACATCGATTCTTCGAACCGGAACAACCAGACAACTTTACCAGGCCGAGATCGCTACAACCCGAATTCGACTCTGCCCAACCGCCAAACCACTCTGCCTTCTCGAGGTACCACACTGCCTTCTCGAGGCACCACGCTCCCTTCTCGAGCTACCACGCTGCCTTCACGAGATACCACACTGCCCTCGCGAAGGAATAGATTGCCTAACCGGAACAACACGACCTTGCCCAGCCGAGAGCGCGGCACAACGTTACCAATCCGTAACTGAATTGATCCGCAACTGAATTGATCCAATCCATATTTGTTTCTCAACTGAATTCTCCAAAGACCTGAAATCGCAAGCACCATGAAGCACTCAATTGTTAACGCCGGCCACTGTGCAGCAGATCACTCTATGATTTCCAGAATGCTGAATCAGCATTTCGAATGCCAGATCCTGGAAGCCCAAAACATCCAGGAAATCCAGGACCATTGTTCCGATTCAGCCGTTTCGCTGATTCTGGTCAACCGAATTTTCGAATTCAGCGGACAGCAAGGGCTGGAATTGATCGCCCAGTTGAAATCGTCGGACACCACCAAAAGCGTCCCAATCATGCTGGTTTCAAACTTTAAAGATGCTCAACAGGCGGCCGTTGCAGCCGGCGCACTGGATGGTTTTGGCAAATCCTCGATTGGTGCTCCTGACACCATCAACAAGATCCAATCCGTTCTGGACTCGGCACACTAGAGATTGAGCTCTCTGGCTTTGTGAGCGACAAGAGGAAACCGCACGCTGAAAAACGCCATCTGCCGGGTGGATTCAAGTCCGGTTGTGAATCCAACCGCAGATCACTTCCAGCAACTCGGCCTGCCGACCGGAATAAAAATGATCGGCTCCCGGGATTTTCCGAATGTCCCACAGTTCTTTGGGCAGACTCATTTCACTGATGTCAGATTCGATACCCTGAAAAGCCGCGTTTTCCAAAATCTCTTTTTCGCCAAAGGTCAGCAGCGCCGGCACATCAATTTGGTTGGCATAACGCAACCAGTTGTATCGATCGGCCGGACCGTACTTGTCAACATAAGCTTCTGCCACCATGTGTGTGGGAAACGGAAAGTCAACTTTGATAAGCTGACCACCCTGCCCTTGTTGCACCAGTTCATCCGCTCGACGAAAGGTCGCCTGAAATTTTTCTCGAGCTTCACTGGCCATGAACTTTTCGAAACTCAAGCGAGATGCTGAC
>CAZOXC010000020.1:0-14187 GCA_964583205.1 uncultured Pirellulaceae bacterium
AAAAAGTACATGTCCCTCTTTTTAGCCTGCTTTCTTGCTGCCTTAGTCGCCGCTTTTCGTACCAGCTTTATGCCACAGCGAATCAAAAACACCACATGATACTTTATATTCCTCTTCGCGCTCGGTCTGCGTGATCGAAACGGAAAACCTCAACATGTCACCATTCTTGATTTCGGATACTAGAATCCAGCTTGGATCTGCCAATTTGTAGGTCTTGTAAACAGATTTATTTGGAAGCAATTGAAATGTTGAAGGAGGATTAACGGTAAACGATTTCGATTTTCTGTAAGCACATGCTAGACCTTGCGAATTTTGATGTTGTACAAAAACATTCAGCGAATAGTACCCTCGCGAGTAACGTTCGCGCCAAAGGTTTAATGGAGTTTTGCCGGTATTCGTAAAAACAACCTCGAGCGTTTGGGTATCACAATTGAAATTATCAATCTTGATTTCGATTGGACATTCCTGAGCCGATGAATTTTGGCCAATGAATGTCTGCAACAAAATCACCATTGCCAATGCAAACAGTTTCATATTATTCTCCGGATTTGTTTGGAATATTCGAATCCTAGTGAATCGAAGTCTTGACTACCATGCCACTTTTTTGGTCACCCAATAATCCTCATCCTTCAGGTATACTCCGCGACACGTGTCGAAAACCGTTAGCGCAAATTCCCAATAATCTCCATCTACAATTTGATCTGAGTAAACTATTGGTTCATCGGAGCCAACATAAAGACAGCCATGAAAGAATCCACAAAGGACATGCATGTCTGTATGCTGATTGTACATTGTATGCTCGGCTCTGCTCAAAGCAGTAGCTTTTTCTATAAACACTGCTGGTCGGTCGATTCATTCGACAACAAAACGTTCGGACTCGAGTCGAAAGTGCTCAATTCTGTTGATGAAACACTGGTTTAGCGCAAGGCGAGATAGATCATTGCTAAATGATCAGCCGGGAATTGGTTGTGAAAGATACGAGTCTATCGTCAGCCAGCGGGCTGCGGAGAAAGATTCGTCAGATGATGATGGCCGCGCTGTTCGGCAAGCTCGGTCAAACGTTCTCGGCTACCAGCGAAATGACGACCGTGTAGTGACTTGCTGCTAAGCATCTTTTTAAGACGATCACACCAGAAATCGGCACTGGTGCCTAAGCGCTCAAACACACAACGGACTTGATCGTTCAGTCGAGCTTTCCCCTTGCGAAACAAGCGGCTGGTGTAGTCAAGCAATCCCAGGTAGTTTCCTAAAGCAAACGATTCCAAAAGCCCTTGGCGAAAACTGGAATCATGCTGACTGCGATCGTCGATTGGGATCAACCAATGTGTCTGCTCGAGGCGTCCAGCCACTTTACAGGCAGCTGCATTACCTTGCTTGGCCGCTTTTAATCGATCAAGCTTGCCTTGTTCACGCACATGAGCCACTCGTTGCCGCACAGAAGTGTGTTTGGCAGTTTCTGGAGCCGCCGATAATCCTGCTGCAAAGGGGTTGAGATCGATATACGCGCAAGTCGCCAATAAGGCTTCTTCATCCAGAATAGCAACTGCCAGACAATGCTCGGTATCAACCAAATTGCCTCTAAATTGCGTCAAGCAATTTCGCCATCGACATGCCGCTTGAGGCACTCGCAGATTAGAAATGTCCAGCCATTGAAGGCGCTTTCCCAGGTGAACTCGGGAACATCTTCAGGGAAAGTATCGAGCCGCTCGTTGATGACTCGAAAGTCCGTACCGGACGATTCATTGTCAAAGAGTTCGAAAATCACCAGCCCTTTGCCGTCATAATTTTCGTAACTCCAGTCGATCACCAGCCTGTGCTGATCTTCCGCTTCCACCGCTTCCACAATCCTCCAGACATGCGGAAACTCGCGCTCACCAGTATCAATCGTAAACCGGGTTTCGAAACCCGGCTCGGCCCGGAATTCAGGAATACAGTCAAAGAACCATTGTCGTAACTGGTCCAGTTCGGTGACGGCCTTCCAAACGTCCGAGCGATCGGCCGCGAACGTCTCTTCAACAACGATCGGCTCGGCACGTGAGGATTCATCTTGCGACATAAGCTGCAATCAGCAAAAGCTATTGATCGGTAGTGCCGGCGCTTTCGGCGACGACTCGTTTTTGAATATCGATTTCAATGTCGCCAAACAGCTTTTCATGACGCTGAATCGAAACATGCAATGCGTGCAACAATCGTTTGGCGGTGTAAAAATTGAGAACAATTCGTTGAGAAATATCGACCGGTTGATCGTTCGAACCCAGCGGTTGAGCGTTCATTCCGTAATCAATAATCAATTCTTCGGGCGAACCGGTTACGCGACAGAAATTGGCGTAACTACTGATCGCATTGTCATCGTTGACAGTAATTGGGCGAGTCGCGTTCTTTTTGGTTTCTTGCTCTGCCATGATCCACTCCGTTTTAAGTTTAGGTCAGCGTATCCAATTTCGACGCTGCAATTTATTCGCGGCGCGATACGTGCTTCAGTTTTCCATTACTTGCACTCGCGCTATTCTTGCACAATCGCTCGATTTCGATCAACCTTGATTTTCGGCTGAATCCCCTGAGAAACAATCGCCCGGCAATCACGCCCATACTTTTACTTGAGGTATCTGGCAACGACCGGAAAATCCAGCCGGGTAATCACGAGTCTTATTTGTTGTAATTCGAGTCTAAAATGGGCAAAAAACAGATCTGTGTCATCAATTCAGGTGGCACTTTGGGAATGCAGGCCGGCGAGTCGGGCTTCGAGCCAGTTCCGGGAATGCTGGCAAAACAACTTGAAGAAATCAGCGAGTTGCGCGATCCCACCATGCCCGATTATCAAGTTATCGAGCTGGATCGCCTGCTGGACTCCAGCGACATGACCCCACCTGATTGGCAAGCAATCGCTGACCAGATCGTCGCTCACTATGACAAATTCGATGGTTTCGTTGTTGTGCATGGAACCGACACCATGGCATACACGACCTCGGCGTTGTCTTACATGTTACGAGGTTTGGACAAGGCGATTATTTTTACCGGCTCTCAAATTCCTCTGGGACTTCGTCGCAACGATGCTCGGGAAAATCTGATCACATCCCTGATCCTGGCCAGCGAACACCACGTTCCGGAAGTCAGTCTCTTTTTCGGCCACCAGTTGTTTCGAGGCAATCGAGTCACCAAGGTCAGCACGGATGTATTCAATGCATTCCAGTCACCCAATTTTCCCTCTCTGGGCCAGGCCGGAACGAACATCGAAATCAACCAAGCCAGCTTGTGGACCCATAACAACCATCAACTGCAACACTATTCTATCGAACCACAACGCGTTGCCACGTTCCGCCTGTTTCCGGGAGTGCCACACGACGTGCTCGACAACCTGTTGAAACATCCGATTCAAGCACTCGTGCTGGAGTCCTTTGGGGTCGGCAACGGACCGACCTCGCCGAAGTTCACGGAAGTTATCCGCAAGGCTGTCGATCGAGGTGTGATTGTCGTCAACTGCAGTCAATGCATTGATGGTTGCGTAGACATGACCGACTATGCGACCGGCAAGTCTCTGGCGGATGCCGGAGTTGTCAGCGGCCATGACATGACGATCGAAGCCGCAGTGACCAAATTGATTTTCCTGTTGAGCCACGAATCCGATCCGGCTGAGGTGCGAGAGCGGTTTGGGAAATCGCTG
Source organism: uncultured Pirellulaceae bacterium (assembly GCA_964583205.1). Lineage (GTDB taxonomy): Bacteria > Planctomycetota > Planctomycetia > Pirellulales > Pirellulaceae > CALMEE01. Next base: position 3,662 of record CAZOXC010000020.1, read on the forward strand.
GCGGGAGAAGTGTCGTCACCGCCAGAATCAGATGAAAGCAATCATGATGCACGGTAACTTCCAAAGACTTTTTGAAAAGTGCGAGTTCACTTTTGTCGAAAATCGAGCATAATTGCAGTCAACAAGATTTACTTTGAATTGGGAGTTCCGAATGCGGATGCTGATTTGTCCGAATATTTTTCCAACCATCGCACTGGCCCTGATTTCGTTCAGCGCGGTTTCGTTCGGTACTCCTTTGTCTGTTGCGGCGCAAGAACAGGGCGATCATCCAGGCATCGTGATGGAAAAACCGGCCAACGGCCAATTCGTCGAGCTACCCGATGGCGGATTCATGGTGCCCTTCGAAACGACGATTCCGGGAAGCGACGTTACTTTCCAGATGGTGCCGATCCCGGGCGGCAAAGTTAAAGTCGGCAGCCCGGACTCGGAAGGAAACCGCATGGACTGTGAAGGCCCGCAGGTCGAACTTGAAATCAAACCGATCTGGATTGGCCAACATGAAGTGACTTGGAGCGAATACAAAGTTTACATGCGACTGGATACCATATTCAAAAAATTCAACACCGAGGGCATTCGTCAGATCACCGAGGAAACCGAGATCGATGCCATCACAGCGCCATCGGGCCTGTACGATCCGTCGTTCACCTACGATGCCGGTGACGGACTCAAGCAACCCGCGGCCACCATGACTCAGTTTGCTGCCAAGCAATACACGAAATGGCTGAGCCGGATTTCGGGTCAGTTTTTTCGTTTGCCCAGCGAAGGCGAATGGGAATACGCTTGCCGGGCAGGCACCACCACCGCCTATTACTTTGGTGACGACCCCAGTGAACTTGAAGAACACGCCTGGTTCGATGACAACGCGGATTGGGAGCGTCAGGATGTCGGGCAGCTTAAGCCAAACCCCTGGGGACTGTACGACATGTACGGAAACGTCTCCGAATGGGTGCTCGATGGTTACAGCGAAGAAGGATTTGGCAAACTGAAAGAAGCCAAAGACATGGACCCACTGGTTGCCTGGCCAACCGAAGTCTATCCGATGGTTTCCAAGGGCGGACACTATCTCTCATTGTCTGAAGAGTGCCGCAGCGCTTCTCGTTTGCCTTCTGATGATGAAGATTGGAAGATCGACGATCCGAATACGCCCCAAAGTCCCTGGTGGTATACAACCGAACCAGCGACTGGAGTCGGCTTCCGACTGGTAATGCCACTGCACGTTCCAGAATCGCGCGAAGCGCAGGAGAAATTCTGGGAAGCCGGCCATGAAGACATCGACTGGACTGTCGAGAAACGAATTATTACCAATGGCAAGGGCTCGTTCGGAATCGCCGACCCAAGCTTGCCGGAAGCAATCCTGGGCGATGGCAAAAAGAAGTAAAACCAAATCCGGCAAGCCTTCACAGAAATCCGCGCCGAAGAAATCCGCACCGAAGAGATCCGCGCCGCTGACAGCGGCCGCTGTAAAACGGGAACTTAAACAGCACATCATTCCGGAAAAGGCCGCTTTCTTTCCTCGCTTTTTCAAAACCGGCAAAGGTGAATACGGCGAAGGTGACAAATTCCTGGGCGTGATTGTTCCGCAACAGCGAAAGACCGCCCAGAAATTCAAAGATCTGGGGCTGAAGGAAATCACCAAGCTCCTGAATGATTCGTACCACGAATGTCGCCTGACCGGTGTGTTGATTCTGGTCAAGCAATACGAAGGTTCCAAAAAGGATCCGCGACGCCGACAGGAACTTTGCGACTTCTACGTTTCTCAACTGGATCGAGTCAACAATTGGGACCTGGTTGATTCTTCGGCTCACAAAATTCTGGGCCCCCAATTGTTCGCAACCGGTGAGCGCAAGCTGCTCTATAAACTTGCCAAATCCAAACACTTGTGGCGCGAACGAGTCTCGGTAATCGCCACCATGTATTTCATTAAGCAGGGTGAATTCGAGGACACGCTCAAACTCTGCGAGCACTTTATGGGGCACAAACATGATTTGATGCACAAAGCCACTGGCTGGATGTTGCGGGAGATTGGCAAACAGGATGTCAAGTTGCTGGAAGGATTCCTTGATCAATGGCACGACCAGATGCCTCGCACCATGCTGCGTTACGCGATCGAGCATTTCAGTAAAAACAAGCGTGCTCGGTGGATGTAGCTGATCTTGTGCCAGCTTCCGTCGCAAATGCTGGCAATTCCGCTCCTGTGTAAACCGCAGGTAACAACAACTCGGCTGTTACAATACTTGCTTGAAAATTGGTGTAGGATTCTTGCAGTAAACAGAACGAGTTCTTTTATCGGAGATCGTGTCATGCGTTTTGGATTTTTCTTGAACCACTCGACTGCATTGGCTTGCCTGTCCGTTTGCTTGTTTGCTGTCTGCCAGGGGATACCCTGTCCCGCGCACACAAGGCCCCTCTGCAGTTCACTATTTAACATGCTGGAAGACGACTTGCCTTCCATCACCTACGGAAGTTCCCGCACCAGCTCAAAATGGATCAAAGGCGGCTTTTTGGGGAAAGTCGCGGTCGATGAAGGGATTGAATATGAGGGTCGCACCTACTACCTGTCCTTGATGAGCGATCTGATCGCAACCACCGACGAAGATGGCGAAGAGAAAACAATCTGGGCGAATAACGTCGGAGGATTCTGGAACACACTGGCGATTGAAAAACTCGAACTGGAACAGGACGGAGAAAAAACCGAAATCCTGGTAGTCGCGATTCGCGGCAAATCCGGCGATCAGGAATTTGTCGAGTACTATGATCGTGAAACCGGCGAGAAAATTGACACCGCCCAACAAAACGACTTGCCAGACGGCGAAGCACTGGAAGTGGACAAGGTCTGGAGTGGCAACTTCATCGACAACGAGGACAAGTTGTTTCGAGTTTTCGAGACCGAAGAAGAATGGTCCGAGTTTCATGCTGACAACTTCGGCACCGATCGGCCAGAACCACCGCGCGAATCAGCATTCAACCCGGCAACTGAAATCCTCGTGTTGATTGCGCAGGGCGCGACCTTCAATTGCGGCGGCATCTCGATCGATAGCGCCTTCGAAAACGATGACCGACTGCTGGTGCGACTTCTCCATCACACTTATCAAAGCGCGGGTGCGACTCCGACCGTCCATCCTTTCGGTGTGTTCGTGTTGCCTCGCAAAGAGGGCAAACAATACGTCGTTGAACAGGACGTGCAGAACATGATTATGGGACCGGAAATCTGGAAAGAGCTTGAGAGTTTTAAAATCGACTAACTGACCGGGTCGATTCTCAACAACTCGAGCAAACCGGTGTTGTGAATCCCGGTCGTCGTGAAGCCCGGTGTCGTGAAGTCCGGTGTCGTGAACCAGATGTGTACCGATACGAGCCGCCTTTTCACACCGGTCATGACGGAGGTGATTTCGGAGACCACTACCACTCGATGACGCTTCCTGCTGGTATTTGAAGTTTTTCCGTTCGCTGGAGCATTTCTCTCTTGACAACTCTTACAAATGTACAAGAATGGGCCTTGTACGTTTGTAAAAGGAAGCAGCATGGCCAAAAAATCGTTGCCGGCACTAAGCCCGGCAGAAACCGAGATCCTGCGTCTGGTTTGGCAACTGGAATCGGCGACCGTCCAACAAATGTGTGATGCTTTGCCTGCCGATCGCGCCTACGCGACGGTGCAAACCTTGTTACGGAGGCTGGAACAGAAGGGGTACGTCAAGCATGACGTGCAAGGCAAAGCCCACGTTTTTACCGCAGCGGTCAAGCGGGACGATGTCGTTAAAAGGACAGTCGGCGACTTTGTCGAGCGGTTGTTTGGCGGAGATCCGTTGCCATTGATGTTGCATTTGGCTGATGAAAGCGAACTCGATTCGGCGGATATCGAGCGACTTAAAAAGCTGATCAAGAAGAAGTCCGGGAAATAGTCTGCAGAAATGTCACCAGCCCCGCGGCTGGTCACCAACCGATTTGGGAGAAAGTCATGAGTTGGATTTCGGAATACTTGTTGCAACAGAGTTTGCAAATATCGGTCCTGTTTGCAGCCGTTTTGTTGGCAACATGGCTGCTGCGAAACGCCAGCGCTCACTGGCGGTATTCACTATGGTTATTGGTTGTGGCCAAGTGCCTGGTGCCGGCATATTTCTGTTTGCAATTGGCGGTTTGGCCAGCCAGCGTTGCGGAAGTACCTGAGACACCCACCAGTTCTGCGGCAACCGACAGATTGTTGGCGACACACGATGCCAATGCATTGCCGTCTCGGCCAAATACTCAAGCATCGAATCCGAATTCAAACGTCGTTGCCAACGAACCTGCGGCTGCCGTGCCTGGGCCTCAGGCTTCGCCACCGACCGCTTCTTCCGCCATACCTTTGCATCAGCCAACCGCGGCCATGCCGACGACCGTTGGTGCCGGATCCATACAAACCTGGTTGGCCCTGTTATGGCTGTTGCCCGTTGGTCTGTTGGCTGCATTCAGTGTTGTAAAAGCTTTGATGATTCGTCAGCGACTGGTTCGCCAACGAACCCCGGCTGATTCGGATACGACGGAATGTGTCCGAGAACTCGCTAAACAGCTTGGAATTAAAAAGTGTCCGACGGTCTTTCAGTCGCAGGCAGCCGCCCAACCATTTGTTTGGGGTTGGTTGCGAGGCAGTATTTATTTGCCGGTTGGTTTCGCTGAATCTTGCAGCGACGATCAGCGAAAAGCCGTTTTGACTCACGAACTGGCTCACGTTGCCCGTTTTGATGCCGGTTTGAACTTGCTACAAATCGCGGCTCAAATCTTGTTCTTCTTTCACCCTTTGGTTTGGTGGGCCAACAAAAGAATTCGGGAAGAGCGTGAAAAGTGTTGTGATGAAATCGTGATCGCGGGGCTCGGCACCAAACCTCAACATTACTGTGAAGCGATCGTTGAAATGCTGGCTCGTGAAGTGCAGGCTCGGCAAGCGACACCCGGTCTAACAACGGCTGGTTCGACCCGCAAAATCGAAGATCGAATCAGCACTCTGCTAACGCCCAATCGAAAATTTCGACGGCGACCAACCGGACGCTCTCTGGTTTGTCTGGGATTGTTGGGGTTAGTAACGTTATCGACTTCGTTTGGTTTGACTCACCGCAGTCAGGCTCAGGAAACCGAAGATGTCCAAGAGTCCAAACAGGAACACTCGCAGGAAACGCCTGAAGCAACAACCGAATCAAAATGGGAACCTGGCAAAATTGTTGAGGTCACCTTTGTCGATTCGCAGACCGGCAAGCCAATCGAAGGCGTCAAGTTGCGTAGCACCTTGGAATCCAACAAAGCAGGGACTGTCAATATTCCAATGGCCAAACTGCCGGCGACTGCGATTCGAATGTATCCCGTCAAAACCGGGTACATTCCGCTACAGATTCTTTGGGAAGGCGAACCTTGCGCATTGGTTCCCGATTCGATCACGATTCCAATGCAAACCGGCAAGACGATAGGTGGGACGTTGGTCGACGAAGCAGGAGTACCAATTCCCGAAGTTGCAGTTCGTGTGGAATTCTGGGGAGAATTCAAGGGCTTGGGTGCCGGCGACGATCCGCAAATCCGGAAACTTGTTCGTGGCAGCACAACGACTGACATGTCAGGCAACTGGGAGTTGGATAATTTTCCAGAAGAGATGGATGAATCCAACCTGTTCATCTATGTGAAACATCCTGACTTCGTCAGCGACCGCCAACGGCGTGGCTTTATCAACAAACCTGTTGTAACGCGACCACCGATCGCCAAGCTTTACGATCAAACCGCGACAATGACCATGGAAAAGGGCGTTTCGTTTACCGGGCAAGTCGTTAATGAAAATGATCGTCCTGTCCCAAATGCAAAAATTCACATCCGCGATCACTATTGGAACGAGGTAGACGGTCCGCGCGCAATAACCGATGAAGATGGTCAGTTTCGGATTGGTGGAATACAAACTCCGCAATCTCCCGTGGGAGTTGACAATTCACAGTTAGTATTGACCGTGGAAGCAGAGGGTTATGCAACGGAACTTTACTCGGTCGACGACCTTTCGAGGCCTGCAATGGTTCGTTTGTCACCAGGCAAGTCAACGAACATTCGAATCGTTGACGAAGCTGGCAATCCACTTGAAGGCGTTCACCTTCAACCCCGCGAATGGCGGAACGAAGCCAACCGAATTCATATCATTGCCGAGTCAGACGAGGATGGACGCATTGAGCTGACCGATTTGCCGTTTGACGAAATCCTGTGTAGCCTCAGTAAACAGGGGTACATGTATGTCGATGAGTATTCGCTCACTCCGCAAGATGAAGAAATCGTCGTTACCTTGAAGAAACCGCTGAAAGTGACTGGTTTGGTAGTCGACAAAGTTTCCGGAAAGCAACTGGATGTATTCACAATGAAACAGGGAATTGACTCCCAGGATGGTCGCAATACCCAATGGGTGAATTACGGCAAGACGAAGTATACAGCCGGTCGCTACGAAACAGACTTACATCAGATGTACCCATACAGAGTCCGTATTGAGGCCCCAGGTTACATGCCTGTCGAATCGAGAATATTCAAACCCCACGACCCTGACACTGGAGTCTTGACCTGGGATGTTGAACTCGAAAAAGCGGATCCGGTTTTTGGTACCGTGCATGGCCTGGATGGAAAGCCACTAACGGATGCCACCGTCTACCAGGCAACTCATTTGATTCAAATTTCCGGTGGCGGAATTAGCTGGAACGATCAGCAACAGAATTACTCGGTCCAAACGGACGAAGAGGGTCGATTCAAATTGCCACCTGAAAGCCAACCCTACTGTTTGGTCGTAGAGCATGAAGATGGAGTGGCGATGTTGAAAGACATCGATCATGTAGAGTCCACTCCCATCACGATCAAGAAATGGGAAACTATTACAGAGGTGCTGTTTAACATCAGTCGTCGTCCCTCAAAAGACGGGCAAAAAGCCAACTTCCCTCCACAGGACGACTCGGACGACTAAGTTTGCCGTAGCAGACTGTTGCTACAATTCGACATTTGCAGGACACAGCCAATCACGGATACAAGATTCTCAAACGAACTCGAAAATCAAACGAGGACGTGTTTGTCGAGATGGCTCGGGTTGCCAACGGCTGGACGGATGACCTCGCCTGAATCGTGAAGTCGATATAAATTAACGACTGGCAGCGAACGGTCGCCGAGCACATGATTGTGGGACCGGAAATCTGGAAAGAGCTTGAGAGTTTTAAAATCGACTAACTGACCGGGTTGATTCTCAACAACTCGAGCAAACAGGGCAGGTGAGCGGTCCGGACTCAAACTGGTGTTCGGACGCTCTTTTTTTTGCCTACTCAATTCCGCCAAGTGCCTTAAACCGCCTTTTTCCAACCGGAAAACTTGGCAAAAACATGCGATTTGGGTGTAAGACTGCTGCTGTTAAAACGTCTACGTGACAGTGAGTCCTGGACAATCCATCAATCGTTGAGGCAAACGTGCGAAAATCAATAGTTGTTGCTGCGCTTTTAACTGTCGGCTTGGCAGGAGCAGTATTTTGGAAGTCGGGCTCTTTTAGTTCCGACATCGATAGAAGCAAGGCCGTTCGCCAGGACGGATTGGTCAGTGAAGAGCTTTTTCTGGCAATGGCTTTCAGCAACGATCGGGACTTCTCCACAGCAATCACCCTGGCAAATGAGAACTGGCATGTTTCCTACGTTCCCATGTTGCTGGAAGTTGCTCACTTCGTTCCCTTTGATCGAACCGGTCAAATTCTGGAATTGATCAGGTCCCAGACTGGTCAAAATTTCGGAATTAAATTCGACGGTTGGTTTCAATGGATCTGGAGTCAGGAATTCGAACAGCATCCTGGCTATGCGAATTTCAAATCTAAACTCTACGAGAAAAAGGATGCTCGCTTTCCCGAGTACTTTGTAAAGACAGACAATGCGACGATCAGAATGGATGAGATTCGTTGGGGTGGTGTCCAACGCGACGGGATTCCTCCGTTAAAGGACCCTGAAATGCTGGCTGCTAAAGATGCCATCTATCTTGCTGATTCAGATGTCGTTTTCGGTATCGAACTCAATGGTGACGCCCGAGCCTATCCCAAACGAATTCTGGCCTGGCATGAGATGTTCAAAGATCGGCTGGGCGGAGAATCAATCTGTGGCGTTTACTGAACGTTGTGCGGTTGTCTGATCGTGTATCAGACGGAAGTTGACGGCGTCCATTATGAGCTTGGGACAAGCGGATTTCTTTATCGTTCCAATAAACTCATGTATGACCACGAAACGAAATCCTTGTGGTCGACGCTGCAGGGAACTCCAGTCGTTGGCCCGCTTGTCGGCAAGGACATCGAACTGAATCAACGTTACCTGGTCTCCACAACCTGGGGCGAATGGAAACAAAAGCACCCGGAATCGCAAGTACTTTCTTTGAACACCGGACATCGACGTGATTACGGCGAGGGAGTTGCCTACAAACATTACTTTTCTCATGACAATTTGATGTTTCCGGTTCCCGAGTTTGAGAAAAGTTTAAAGAACAAAGACGAAGTTCTGGCATTTCGCGATAGCAAAGAACAACTGGCCGTCGCTATTAAGATGTTGGCAGAGAAGCGAATCCATCACGACAAGCTTGGAGAAACCAATCTGGTGATCCTGGCAGATGAGGACGGTACAAGTCGTGCTTACGACGTCGGCAACATCACTTTTTCGTCCTGGAACGAGATTGATCAAGCGATCGATTCCGAAGGCAATACCTGGACAGTTTTGGAAGATTCATTAGTGCTGGACGATCAAAAACTCGATCGACTTCCATCACACAATGCATTTTGGTTTGGATGGATCTCGCAATATCCTGACTCGCGATTGGTCAAGTAACAATTAACTTGAGCTACGAATCAAGCTAGTTGTCCTGGTTCGAGTCACGTTCCTGGATGAACTTTTGAAACTGCTCATCAATTATGCGGCGCAATTCCAGTTCGCCGATATCGTCGGCACCAGCATCCGCTTTTGACTGCAATTCATCATCGATTTCGATGCGGATCCTGAGCAACTCGCGCAATTGCTCGTCCGACAACCCAAGCTTGTCCATTTGCGCCTGGCGAATTCGATTGCCGATCGCTGATTCCAGCCGCACAATCGCAGCGTCAAGTTTTGGCAAACGCCTTTCGATCACCTGGATTTGGTCCACAATGATTTTCAGATCCTGGGCATGAACTTCCCAGGCATCGTCTCGTTCTTCCGTTCCATCTTCATAGGGCTGCAATTTTTTCAGGATGGAATCTTTTTGGTCGTTGAATTCGTCCCGTGACAATTCAATCCTGGTTTGCTCGCGCTTAAGCTCTTTTAACTTTTCCTGATACTGTTCTAACTCGCTATCAGCTTGCTGGCCCTCCGGAACAGTCGTGCTGATCAGATTCCAGCTACCTCGCAAATCGAATTCACGACAACTACTGTCCATGTCTTCAATCACCAGTCGACTCTTCTTGATAATTTGATGCTGGAAATCGCAAGTTCCAAATCGATCTTGACCAGTACGGAATGACAGAGTCAACAACATCCGCTCCGCATTGAATTGTGCGAGCTTGTCGACGGGGCGGCCTTCGTCGCCAACACCGGGTTCTCCGATGTTTGTCATTTGCGTCAACACAGCGTTGCCATTCTCCGCAAATGACAGAAAGGTCGGATCGCTGGCACCTTCCAGTTCCCACACACCAATCAGTTGTCCGGCCGGGCTGTTGCGGAATTCCTGCTTCTGTTGTTTGCTCAACCCCTCCGAGTAATTCATGGCAGCAATCGCCAATCCAACGGCCGATAAAACCAGCCCCATCAATGGCAACCAGAACCCGAACAACTTTTCGTTGTTAACAAAACCCCAAACGGTTGCCGAGATACCTACGCACAAGCCAATCAATGAAAATGGCACGCTGACATAGGGCAGAATGGTAAACAACCAGCAAGTCAAAAAGCCGATTCCACCAAAGATGATCGAGATTACACCCAATCTGCCAATCCGCGACATACCTTGCCAACGACGCTTGATGCGCTGTCGGCGAGTTTCCAAAAATATGATGTCAGGTTTTCGAGCCACGTTACCGGTATAATATTAAGGACGGAATTGTCAAAATCGAGCGACCAGCGTTACAGGATTTCAAACGATATTGGGTCGCTTGTCAACGAACAAGAGTAAATCTCCCCTCATTCTATTTTCGCTTTGCGGCGTCAAATATTGGCCTCTTTTACATGAACGAAGAATCTCGCCCGGCACCTGACGACTCCTCACCTGCCAGCGATTCCCGGCGGCAGGGGCGGATTGATGATGTGATTGTGCAGTACCTGGAGAGCTCTTCGGCATCTTCCAAAGATCGACGCCAGCAACTTGTCGAACAGAATCCTGATCTGGCAGACGAGCTCAATGATTTTTTCCAACTGCACGATCGATTGCAGGGAGCCGTCGATATCCCCGACAAAACCGACGGAGACATCACCCAGACCAGTTTCAAACGTCGAGCCTTTCAGCGCCAACCCAAACATCAAGAATTGATCGGCCAATCTTTTGGGGACTACCAGATCCAGGAGTTG
>CAZOXC010000021.1:0-13896 GCA_964583205.1 uncultured Pirellulaceae bacterium
CATTGATGTTTGCGATGCGGTTTTGCCATTCCATTTGATCCATTCGAGTCCAACGGGTCGGTCAGCCTGCCGAACCCTGAGCTGTTTCCAAAGGCTAGTTTGGTGCACAAAAAAACCCTGAACAAGTCCACTGTTCAGGGTTGCGATTAATTCAGCACCGACAATACCGCGTCCGGCATTATCGCGAGGGCTTATTTTTTCTTTTCAACATGCACTGTGTGCTTGCGCAAACGAGGGCAATACTTTTTGAGACTCAATTTGTCTCCGCCGGATTTACGCCGGATTGCGTAGTTGTAATCTCCAGTTTCTTCGCAAACCAGAAACAACGTTTCCAGCTTCTTTTTCCTTTTGCCCTTCTTTTTGGCCATGGTCGTACCGTTTGATATTTAAAAATTGATTTGATTGGTTTGTCGATGCTCGCGGTTTTCTGCTGGCTATTCTTCCAGTCACTATCCAGTTGGCTTGTAAATAGAACCACTGGGTGGCCGGAAACCACAAAAATTCGGACCCACAGTCTAGCAAACCGAAATCCCGGGCGAAAGTGAAAATCAGGCGGGAATTACCCTGCAAAATCGGGTGTCTCGGCGAAGTCGTTGGATCCGCGGTGTCAGACCGGCCCATTCCCGGGCAAAGCAAGTGCGAAACGGGAGCGGGCAGAGCAATCGGCCCAGCGACAGAAGAAGCTGTCAGCAAACCCGAAATGTCTGGCTTGCCAAGAATCTGCTACGAGATTGTTTGCTTGAGGTACCGAGTTCCGCTCTGGTTTTTGTTGATCGCGGCGGTGTAAATCTCGTGGCTCCGCAAGGTGTGTTTCAGGAAGTCATCGAACTTCATTGGATGGGCCATCAAGTATCCCTGGACTGAATCACAGCCTTCGTGTTTGAGGAATTCAAACTGCTCGATGGTTTCGACACCTTCAGCCACCAAGTGCAAGCCCAGTCCTTTGCCCAGAGAAATAATAGAACGTGCGACTGCAACGGCAGCAGCATCATGCGGAACATTTTGAATGAACGACATGTCAATCTTCAATGTGTCGAACGATAATGATTGCAACAGGCTTAGCGAAGAATGGCCTGTTCCAAAATCGTCCAGGGCAATCGTAAAGCCAAGTTCTTTGAGTTGTTCGAAAATGGTGATGGCCAATGGCACGTCCTGCATCACTGCATGTTCTGTGATCTCCAGTTCGAACCATTCAGGGTTGGCCGTCGAGTTCTCTACAAGTTTGGCAAAGTGTTGCACCACTTGCCGATCACGTAGTTGACGAGGCGATACGTTGATCGCGATGCGACCGTTGAGAACTCCTGCATCATTCAGGGTTTTGGCTGCGCGACAGGAATCGGCAAAGATCTGATCGCTGATCATGGAAATCAGACCGGTGTTTTCGGCAATCGGGATAAAGAGATTGGGAGGTACGAAAGTGCCATCCGTTTTTTGCCAGCGCGCCAGAGATTCGCAACCGCACATTACAAGGGATTCAAAACAGACTTTTGGCTGGAAATAAGGTTCCAGATGTTTTTCGTTCAAAGCAATTCGCAGGTCGCGGCTGATTCTGTACCGCAGATCGATCTCATGTTGCATCGAGTTGTCAAACACTTTGGCCAGATTTTTGCCTTGATCTTTAGCGGCATACATTGCAACATCCGCCTTGCGCAATAACTCGTCGACATCGGTGCCATGGTCGGGGTAGACAGTCGTGCCAAGACTGACGCCCACAAACACCTCGACATCGGCCAGTTGAAATGGCTCTTGCATGCAGGAATTGATCCGTTCTGTTATCGCTTCAACTTCCGGTTTTTCCGGGTTCAGGCCGCTGACCAGAATCGCAAACTCGTCACCGCCGAACCGTGAAATCAGGCTGTCGCTGCGGATTTGAGATGCCAAACGCTGGGACACCAACTTTAAGAGTTGATCGCCGATCGAATGACCCATGGTATCGTTGACATGTTTGAAGTCATCCAGGTCAAGGAAGATGATCGCAAAGGGTTTCCGAGTCACCTGGTGACTGGCAATGGCCTGTTGAATGACTCGACGAAACTGAGCCCGATTGCCCAGGCCAGTCAAGTTGTCGTGCAGGGCCTGATGTTTGAGTCGCTGCTCGAATCGCTTTTGTTCGGAAATGTCACGGATCGCTACCAGGATCTGTGTTTCCCCTTTTAACTCAAAGCGGGTCAACGTCAGCTCGCACCAGAACCCTGGTTTCGCCAGTTGATTCATCACCAGGTTGAATCGACACTCGCCAGTCGTTTCTGCCAGCGAGATCGAGTCTTCGATCAGCACCTGCGATTCAGTTCCATTCGGTTGCACCGGCGGTGTGATTGCTGAGAAAGGCCAGTCACCAATCAGTGACTTCAGAGGCACATCAAACATCCACTCAATCCGGCGGTTCCCGGAGATGAGTTTGCCTGATTGCAACAACAGGATTGCGTCGTTCGAGGCCTCGAATACAGTGTCGATCAGTAGTTGATTTTCCAGGGCTGCCTGTTCGGCTCGTTGGTGAGAAACCGCCAACCGGACCTTGGTATCTTCAAGCTCTTCGATGATCGTTTCGGAGCGAACTATCGCGTCGGCTTGTGCGTGAGCAAGTTCCTGGCTGTAACGCTGTGTCTGCAACAGCGACTCTTCAAGCAATTCGACTGTGGATCGAAGCTCGTTGAGGTTTTGTTGAATTTTGCGAAAACTGGAAGCCGGTTGTTGGCTTTCCAGCGGCGCAAGTTCAGCCGTCAATTGATCAAGAATCTGTTGAATTCGATCGATTGGAAAATCGGATTGTAGGTTGGAATTCACGGTAGATTCAATTGGAGTCTCAGGTTGTCTTGCAGGGTGCCATAAAGCTTATGTCAAAATCGCATTGAAAATCGGTTCGGCCGATTAACGGAAATTGACATTTGCTGGGCCATGGTCCGGTTGTTTCGGATATGACGACAACCCCGCTGATGCAAAGAAAAAACGCTCAATAAGGGCGCGAGCGGCTCCGGTCGGTTCTCGAATCCTAGCTCAATATTTCGCTGACGACTCGAGCCTGTTTGACACCGGTCAACTTCTGATTGAGACCTTGAAAAGGAACAAAAAACTTCTCGTGATCAAAACCCAGCAAATGCAAAAGAGTTGCATGGAAGTCGCGCAGCTGCACGGGGTCTTCGATCGCGTCGTAGCCAACTTCGTCAGTGGCGCCCAAGGTAAAGCCGGGTTTCACGCCCGCTCCTGCCATCCAGAGCGTGAATGCAGAGGGGTTATGGTCACGACCAATGAATTTCATTTCCGTGCCGCCCCGATTTTCTCGCATGGGAGTTCTTCCAAACTCGCCACTCCAGATCACCAGTGTGTCCTCCATCAAGCCGCGCTGTTTCAAGTCGGTCAATAGCGCGGAGATGGGACGATCGATCTGTTCGCACTTGGTTCTAAAACCATCATTCAGTGATTCGCTCTTGTTGGAGCCGTGAGTATCCCATCCCCAATCGTACAATTGAACGAACCGCACCCCTTGCTCGGAAAGTCGCCGCGCCAAAAGGCAGTTGTTGGCGAACGATTCTTTGCCCGGTTGGGCGCCATAGAGTTCGAGCGTCTCCTGCGATTCCCGCTTGATATCCATCGCCTCCGGAACCGCCGTCTGCATTTTGAACGCCAGTTCATACTGTGCGATACGAGTCAGCGTTTCGGGGTCACCAAACTGTTCATGCGATTTTTGATTGAGTTGGTTTAACGTATTCAGCATCGATCGCCGCCGCTCTCTCGATTCTCCAGCAGGGTTGGCAATATTCAAAACCGGATCGCCGATCGAGCGACATTGAACGCCTTGATAAACCGAAGGTAAAAAACCGCCGCTCCACAGAGCCTTGCCCACTCGCGGCAACCGGCCGCCGGAAAGCAGCACGACAAAGCCCGGCAAGTCTTCGTTGGCGGTGCCCATTCCGTACGTTACCCAGGAACCAATCGACGGATAGCCGATACGTGATTGCCCTGTGTGAACCATCAACTGTGCCGGTCCATGATTAAACTGATCAGTTTGCATGGACTTGATGAAGCACAAGTCATCCACATGTTTGGCAAGTGCCGGCAGGCGATCAGAAACCCAGGCTCCGCAATCACCATGCTGCTGGAATGGATACTGGTGTCCCAGCATTTTGGGCGTGCCCTGAATGAAGGCGAACCGCTTGCCGTCCAAAATGCTCTGCGGACAATCCTCGCCATCCAGTTTTTCCAACTGCGGCTTGTAATCGAATAACTCCAATTGACTGGGCGCGCCAATCATGTGCAGAAAGATGACTCGCTTGGCGCGAGCCGGAATGTGAATCGAGCTGCTCTCTTGTTCAGCTCGCTGACCAAAAGGATTGCTGTTGGCATTTTGTAACGCCAGCCAGAATGCACCCAGGCCTGCCGAGCAATCGCGCAGGAAGTGGCGGCGAGTCGAGTGTTCCAAGCCACTGAATACAAGTTCCTCTTGAATTGAACGAGATTTCATTTGGTCAGCACCTCGTCGAGATTCAACAACACCTGGGCAACCGCTGTGTAACCGGCAGCCGATTCTTCGTCAGGATAACTCTGCAGCAGTTTGGACAGCGTTTCGATTTCATCGTCGTCAGGTTCACGACAGGTCGCCATGATGAAACCGTTTCGAAGCTGTTCCGTTTCAGAATCCGCCGAAGACTGAATCCGGCTGGCGAATGCAGCGGCACACTCGATCATCGTTTGATCATTCAAGGACATCAGAGCTTGCAGAGGAGTGTTGGAACGCAAGCGGCGAGGCGTACAGATCTCGCGCGAAGGCGCATCAAACGTAGCAAACATCGGAAAGGGAATGCTGCGTTTGGTATAAGTGTAAATTGAACGGCGATATCGATCCTCGGACCCGACCTGCGGCGTGTTCCACTTGTCTCCACCGGCAAAAGGCCGCCAGACTCCGGTCGGGATCGGCGGATGAACGGGCGGACCAAATTGTTTTCTGCTGAGTAGTCCTGATATTTCCAGCGACTGGTCGCGGACGATTTCCGCTGTCAGACGATGCCGGGGTCCACGAGCCAGTAATCGATTTTGCGAATCCGTTTCCAGCAACTCCGGCCGAATCACTGAACTCTGACGGTAAGTGCTGGACAACAGGATCTCGCGCAAGAGTCGTTTGCGACTCCATTTGAATTCATTTTGAAAACGAGTTGCCAAGTGATCCAGCAACTGTGGATGCGAGGGCGGTTCTCCTGAAGAGCCAAAGTCTTCTTCGGTCGCCACCAGTCCAATGCCAAACAATCGCGCCCAGATTCGATTCACGGCAACTCGAGCCGTCAACGGATTCTCTTCGCTGGTCAGCCACCTGGCCAGTGTCAGGCGGTTATTCGAATTGTTGTTTGGCAAGCGGGTAAACGCTGCTGGTGTATCTGCGATTACCGGATCGGCCTTGTCCAGAAACAAGCCTCGAACAAAAACATGTGTTGAGCGAGCCAGATGTTCCGGTCGTTCACGCAGCACCGGAACCGAAGTTGATTTGATTTTGGCGCGGCTTGCTTTATGTTCGGCAAGCTGATCTCGCAATTCCTGCAGCGATTGATTTTCCGCCAGTTCTGCGAAAGCCGTGGCTTGACTGATTGCCAGGTGGCCCCGTTTGATGACCAGAGGATAGGCGCCCAGAGCCAGCACCTGGTGCTTCAATACGACTTGCAAAGTTGCCTGGGCCGGCACTTCAATCGGTGTCTTGAGCACAAAAGCGGCTTGCCTTGGCTGGTAGATTCGGGTGTACGCAGCGAAGCCCCGAGCAGACTTCGCGTTCAGACTTTCTAACGGATCAAAAAACGGGAACGCTTCGTCCGAGATGACTTGTGCAAACTCAAGGGCAACTGGTTCTTGATCGCCGACCAGCAAGGCAGCGGAGAAATGCGAAAGCGAAAATCCCCACTCGGAATCGTCGATGGCTTTGGTCGGGTTCAAAGGCAAGGCCGTCAGTCGAATTGCCGTGATCGGATTTGTGCTTTCTGCAATCGGCAGCGTGAGTGTGAAAGCCGTGTTCTGGCTGACCGTGTCGACCGTGTGAAACTCGATGTGATCGGATTTCGCCTCGACGGTTACTTGCGTCTGGTTGTTGGTTTTGGCTTGCATCTCCTGACAGGCAATCCAATTGGCCGAATTCGCAAGCGGCTTGTTTTCCAATCGCCAGATTTGCTGAGTCAACGATTCGATCTGGCGGTCCAGTTCAGAAGCCTGTTGATAAAGAGCGGTATCCAGTGGAGCTTGAACAACGGGCCAGTCTTCGTTGAGATCCGTATCGCAAGTGTTATTAAAGAACGCTGCGAACTTGTAATACTCTGCATGTTTCAGTGGATCGTAGGGATGGCTGTGGCATTGGACGCAGGAGAATGTCAGTCCCTGCCAGGCTTGCCAGGTCGTGTTGACTCGATCAAGCACAGCGGCGATCCGGAACTCTTCGTCATCGGTGCCGCCTTCTTCGTTGGATTGAGTCACTCGATGCGCGGCGGTGGCGATGTAATCTTCGATCGTCGGCTCTGGTAACAGGTCACCGGCGATCTGCTTGATCGTGAATTCGTCGAATGGCAGGTCGCGATTGATGGCGTCGATCACCCAGTCACGAAACTTCCAGATGTTCCGCCTTCCATCGATGCCCAGTCCCTTGGAATCGGCGTAGCGAACCTGATCAAGCCACACGCTGGCCCATCGTTCGCCGAAAGCCGGTGATGCCAACAGTTGATCGACAACTTCAGCGTAGGCTTTTTCTTGTTGATTCTGGTTCTCCGCGTTTGCCAGTTGCTCCAGAAAACTTGCTCGCATTTGTGCGGCAGGTGGAAGCCCGGTCAAATCAAGTGCCGCGCGGCGCAGCCAGCGTTCCGGCGTAGCTTCACCGGCGTGCGAAAGGTTTTGCTGTTCAAGTCGAGCAAGTACAAAGTGATCGATGGACTGCTTGGCCCATTCTGGATTCAAAGTTTCGGGCAACGGTTGAGGCTGCGGCTTGATAAACGCCCAATGTTGTTCCCACTTCGCCCCTTGTTCGATCCACTTGCTCAGCAACTCGATTTCCTGTTCTTGCAGAGCTGGTCCATGTTCTGCGGGCGGCATCCGTTCATGCAGATCGTCAGAACGAACGCGTTCGATTAGTTGAGACCCATCGGCATCGCCTGGAATCACAATCCAGTCATCGACGACTTGATCACGGTACACGAACGAGACATCCGCGGCTTGCTTGACGCCACCGTGACAAGCGACGCAGTGTTTGTTGAAGATCGGGCGAATGTCGTCAGCAAAAGAAACTTCGTCGTCGGCGTTCAGTCCGCCATGCACGGACGACCAAACCAGCACGACCAGCAATGCGTGGATTGTGTTCTGTGTTGGAATGAGTTGTTTTAAAAGATTGCGCATGGCACCGGACACTCAACAGTTCAACGTCACTTTATTGTAGTCTGGCAGTGGACAGTCCCCGAATTGTCTCAATTGTCGGGAATTACTGGCGTTTGGGACAGTCGCTGGTAAGCATATTTTCAGAACCAGCAAACTCGAGACCTCTACTTAGCCAATATCCATGCGATGAACGAGCGTTGGGCAGAGCAGGCATCGGTTCGGTGAGTGGGGGTAATTCCGTAGCTATAAAAAGATCGTTGCCTGTCCTGACTTGATGCATATGTTTGCTCCAGAAAGAGCAAGCTGCAGAATATCGTCGATTCAGCAGACTCCAATCCTGCATAGCCTTTTAATACCACCAGCATTTGCAAGCGAAATACTGAAATCACTCGAGCGATTGGTTGAATTCTACAGTGTTATTTGTTCTTGTTTGCCTCGCGACGCTGTTGGATAAAGCCCACGCCGTAGTCGTTGGCGGGTTCTCGATACATGGCGTGCAAGTGGTTGGTTGCCTGACCGCCCAAACGCTGCGGCGAGTACTCGATGATTAACGAGGGGCCTTGAATCCGAAACGTTGCAGCTTCGCCCGCTTCGGTCGGACCATACCAGGCAAAGTAAGTGTCAGAAAGCTCGGCGGTGACTTGTTCCATTTTGACCTTGGCATGCACCGGGTTGAGAATGTCAATTCGATGCTGGATCAGTTGTTTGGCAAGTGTCTGTTGCTTTTCATCCAACTCGCCAATTTTGATACCTTCGTTTGCCGGTTCGATCGAACTTTCACCAGGTCCAAAATTCAAGTCAACATAGCGATCACCCAGGACCGCAATTTTTAACTGCTCTTCGGAAAACGAGTTGATCAGTTCATAGGCCGCGTCTTCTTCCTCGGCCAATTGCCTGACTTCTCGCCCTTCCCATTCGTAATCGACTGGCTGCCCGCCGGTCAGCGAGGGTGCAAGGGTAACTTGATCACCGACGATGGTTGCGTTGATTGCCAAGTGGTGTCCACCAAACTGCCACATCCAGGGCTTGGTGGTGGAAGGTTCGCCCAGGATCGCAACAAAGAACTCGTCTTTTCCAAAACTGGTACGGCGGCGGCTGTTGATTCGCAACACTTCATCACTGATGACGTTGTCGATGACTTGCTGATAACCGATCTCGCTCATCGTTGCCTTGATCATTCCGTTGACAGCTTCTTTTTGCTGCTCGCTCAGATCTCCCATCCGCAAACCGGCGCGAGGATAATTGCCAACGGGCAAGTTCGACCAGCGCTCTCGCTGCTCTTCGTCAGTGAATTCGAACATCACAGTTTGTTTCTGGTCGTCGTTCAGAGTTTCCAGGAGCGTTTCGGCCGCCTTCACAACTTCTGCCACAACTTGTTCAGGCGTTTGATCGGCTTGGCCGAACAGTTGCAATGGCAGGCAAGCGATTAAAAGTGCGGCGACGGGAGTCAAAATCGAATTCAATATATTCTCTCCTTGAGATACAAAGCGACTTAAGGGCAGAAGTTCACAGCAATCAGCTGGACTTGGATTTTAATGTCGCTGCCGGGTGCAGGTCAAACAACCGGTTTAACGGGCAAGAGTGCCCGTTATACAGAATTACGTGCACAGTTTGAGTAGTTTCTCAGCGGTCGTAACTTGGGCACTCTTGCCCGACTCGCTTTTTGCGGCATCGCTCCGAAGCTATTCACAAAATTTGAAGTCTGAAGAAGGTCTCTAGATACGCACAAGACTACCGATCTTTCGGGCAAGTGTCTCGATCGGAATGAAGTTCTTGGGAAAAAGCGACTGCTGTTGACTGGCTTCTGCTTGTTCTCGAGCTTCAACAGCTTGCGCTTCAGCAGCTTGCGCTTCAACAGCTTGCGCTTCAACAGCTTGCGCTTCAGCAGCTTTGGCCCGAGCTTCGGCTGCTTTCATTTCGACTTCAATTTTGTCGGCCAGTTGGTCGGCGGTTTTACCTTCAGCGTCGAAGTTTTCGCCGGTAAAGCCGTATTCGACATGCAGTCCTTGCTGTTGACCACGATGATATAGTTGACTTAGCCCTTCTAAAACTTGAGGGCTGGACTTTGGCTTGTTGTAGTCGATGTCAATGACGACCGATTGAGCACCGATTTCCTTGGCACGCTTAACGAATGGATCAATATCAGCCAGGCTGCAGTTTTCTTCTTTGACGATATATTTCAATGTCACCATGCACTTGGCCTGAATGTATTTCTCCAATGATTGCCAGACTTGCTCCAGATAATCCCGCGCCTTCATCTTGAAGTAGGTTTCCGGGAGCCCGGCATCCACCGAGCAGATCGCGTGCATCTTGTGCGATTTGGGGTGGCCTTGCAGTAATTCCGGGAACCGCACTCCGTTGGTGTGCAGGTAGTGAAACGCGCCGCGCTGTAATGTGATGTCGGCGATGCGATCAAATTCTTTGTAGATTGTTGGCTCTCCACCACCCCAATCGATAATCGCATTGGGCGACAAGTGCCCTTTGTAATAGAGTTCCTCCATCCGATCAAACAGCCGGTAGGGTTTGAAGCCGTCGACAAAACTGCTGCGATCCTGAGTCTGCAGAAAACAGTAATTGCATTTGATGTTGCAATGCGAATACTGCGCGATGCCGATAATGTCAAAGTCGTATTCTTTGGCCGGCCATTCTCTTTTCTTCAAGTGAGCGCAGCCTCGGCAAGCTTCGTGGATTTTTCCGCTGCGATTCTCTTCGACCATTTTTCGGCGAGCAGCAAGAATCTCGGAGACCTTGATATCTTCGCCGTTGTATTCCGCCAGGAAAGGAAAGCCTCGACCATGATGTACGATCAGGCAGGTGTGCAGGCTGCGACGATTAAAAGCCAGACCGCCTTCAAGCCACTCGCAACTGTAGTAGCCGCCATCGTTTTGGTTGTTTGATTCCATCTCTGGTCACTTTCTCCGAATTTAATTCGGCTCAACCTCGACCGATTTGATTGATCAAGGTTTCGCAGGCTAGTAATTCGTGAATCATTCAACAACACCATTCTGGCGGGGGTATGCAGTGAGAACAGTTGTCGCTGGCTAGCATTCGTTGGCCCAACTTCAAAGTGCGGTAAAGATGCCATAACCAGGAGGCGTCTGTTACGTCGTCTGTTTTTCGACGGTTAATTCTGCGAGGAACCAATAATGCCAACAGGATCAACATCAATCGAAATCGACGCTTCGGCTCGCGAGGTCTTTGAGCTGATTCACGATTACTCTCGGCGACTCGATTGGGATCCTTTTCTGCGCGAGGCCGTTTTGTTGCACGGGGCAACGTCCGCCGATCATGCAGTGACTTGCCGATGTTCGGCTCGCAGGTTGGCAGGCGGATCGTCGATGGAAGCCCGCTACGTTGCCTTCAAGCCCGCCAGTGTTGCGGCGGTAAAAATGACTCGCGGACCATTCTTTTTGAAAACCTTTGCAGCATCTATCCGCCATTGTTCAAGCGGTGACTCAGCCAGTCGTGTCACTTACAAATACAACTTCCGCTGTTCGCCGAGCTGGCTGGCAGGATTGATTGAGCCAATCGTGCAGCTTGTATTTCAATACGAAACGGAACGCAGGTTGAAGGGTTTGAAAAAGTATCTTGAAAGTCGCCACCGTTAAAATCTCGATTGGGCGGCTCGCCGGGCAACTCCAATCAAGGTTTGTTCGAGTGCGGAGAGGCCGATATTTGGTGTTATATCTGGTAAGTGGCACCAGTTTTCCAATTCGGACTGGTTGAAGGACTTGTAAAATAATAACATTGACCCCCTTGCTGCCCAAAACAGACGCAAGGGACGATTGTTCAAATATCAGATTGTCCATCTGCCGACTAACGACGAATTCTTCACCGATCTTGATTCAGGCCCAATTCTGATTTTCCTATGGATGAATTCAACAAGACTGAATCTCCCAAGTCGCTACCGAAACTTGAGAGAAACAAGTCGGTAAAGAACCAGGCCAAGGGCTTCGGAGCGTTCGGCGGTGTCTTCACTCCCTGCACGCTGACCATTCTCGGCGTGATTATGTTTTTGCGTTTCGGGTACGTCGTCGGGAACTCCGGCTTGTTTTCCGCGATCTTGATTATCCTGGTTGCGAAAGTCATTACGACACTGACAACACTCTCGCTGTCAGCGATTGCCACCAATACCAAAGTGCAAGGCGGCGGAGCCTACTATTTGATTTCACGGAGCCTGGGTGTCGAATTCGGCGGCGCAATTGGTGTGGTGTTTTTTCTGGCCCAGGCTATCTCGGTCGCTTTGTACGTGATCGGGTTTACCGAAGCTCTGGCGGCAGTGGTTGGTGATTCGGTCAACTTTAAAGTTGCCGCCTGTATCACGAACCTGATTGTGTTTGGTTGTGTGTTTATCGGCGCCGGCTGGACCATCCGGGTTCAGTATTTAATTCTGGCAATACTGGTGGCTTCTCTGGTTTCGTTTTTTGTTGGCGCGTTTGATTCATTCAGTCTGGAAAGACTCTCGACCAACCTGCATCCCAGTTATATCGGTAGCGAGAACATCTTTACGATGTTTGCGCTGTTCTTCCCGGCGGTGACGGGAATCATGGCGGGTGCGAACATGTCCGGGGACTTGAGAAACCCTGCCAAGAGTATTCCATCCGGGACATTGTGGGCAGTTTTCGTGACCGCGATCATCTACGCTCTGATGGCGTTGTTTCTGGCGGGAACCCAGTCATCGCAAGAACTCACTCAGAACAACATGATTGTCGGGACCGTTTCTCGTTGGCCAATTTTGATTACGGCCGGCGTATTCGCCGCCACGCTCTCCAGTGCTCTGGGGAGTATGATGGGCGCGCCTCGAATTCTGCAAGCTCTGGCTCGAGATTCAGTGTTTCCTTCATTGCGTTTGTTTGCCAAAGGCAGTGGCCGCAATGGCGAGCCGCGCCATGCAGTCGTGCTGACCTTTGTGATTTCGACCATTTGCATCCTGGCCGCCGATCTGAATACCATCGCACCGTTGATTACGATGGCCTTTATGATCACTTACGGCACAATCAATCTGGCGACTTTCTACGAAGGCACTGCCAAGAACCCCAGTTATCGTCCCACGTTTCGTTACAACCATCGATACACATCGTTGCTGGGAGCATTGAGTTGCTTCGGAGTGATGTTCTTTCTGAATTCAAACTGGGCCTTGATTTCCATGCTCATCATGGGCGCAATTTACTTTTATATTTATCGCAAGCACGTCGAAAGCCGCTGGGGCGATTTGAATAGTGGATTGCTGTTCGAGCGAACCAGAAAGAACCTGCTGCGGATGGAACGCATGCTGTACCACCCCAAAAATTGGCGACCGATTATCATGGCCATGAGCGGAGCTGGGCGGCATCGAGCTCATCTGGCGGCAATCGGTTACTGGTTGACCAGTGGGCGAGGCATTTTGAATCTCGGTCAAGTCATTCAGGGTGAAGTCGAAGAGCGAGTCGAAAGAATTTCCAATCAGGAAGTGATTCTGAAGAAGTTTATCGTTGACAATAAACTTGAAGCCTTCCCTAACGTCGTGGCCGCACCCACCGTGATCGAAGGTATTGAATACCTGGTTCAGTGCAGTGGCCTGGGAGCGCTGCGTCCGAACATTCTGCTGCTGGGTTGGCCTGATCAAGTTAAAAAAGGCGAGGCGCTGATCGCGTCATTGCGGACAATCTCTTTCCTGCGACGCAACGTTATACTTGCGAAATGGGAAGTCGAAGATGACTCGCCACAGGTGCCCGAAGGTTCAATCGATGTCTGGTGGCGTGGTGCCGACAACGGAGAGTTGATGTTGCTGCTTGCACATCTGCTGAGACAAAATTCGCAATGGCAGGGCCGGACCATTCGCTTGATGCGAGTTGTCGCCGATCAGGAAGCCGAGCAGGATGTCCTGCAGCACTTGGAAGAACTCGCCGTGAGTGCTCGTATCGATGTGGAGTGTCTGGTATTCGTGTCGGACAATCCGATGTCGGCCATTCAAGATGCTTCCAAAACTGCCGGCCTGGTGTTCCTGGGATACCAGATGCCGGACGAAGGCACGGAAGCACAGTTCTATGAACGGTTAACTGCATTTTCCAGCCAGTTGAACCGAGTCTTGTTTGTCAACAGCACGAGCAACATGAAGCTCGATTCCTAGCGCCGGTTTCATAACCCCTCGTTCGCAGTACCGGCTTTAGCCGAATGACTGTGCAACAAAAAAAGCCGGCAATCGAATTTCAATTCGATTGCCGGCTTCGTTGATAAATTCAGAAACGTGTCCTGGTCGCTTGCCCCTACAAGACCATCATTCGAGGATTACCTCGATTCAGGACATGGCAGCAAACATTGTTGACAGTGTTCCTGCTGACAGCCACTTAACGACGACGGCGACGAAGGAAACCACAGCAAGCTGCTATGCCCAAAAACGCAACAGATGAAGGTTCTGGGACAGGAGCAATGGTTGCCGAAAAGGTGTCAATTGACGCCGCGTATGGTGGGCTGGCAGCAGGGCCAGGAAGGTTGGCTTCGATCCGACCAATGTTCAAACCATTGATCGAACTGAAGCTCAAAATCTCACCATCATCGTTTGGGTTGTTGTTCAGGTTGTCCACT
>CAZOXC010000022.1:0-13790 GCA_964583205.1 uncultured Pirellulaceae bacterium
GCTTCACCCTGGGCTAGATAAACTGTTGGGCCTTTGGCCCGTTCATTTGCCAAGGTGCAGGCTTAGCGGCAGAGGCCATATTGTTGACCTGGCGGTTATGGTTGTTTGGTAGTGGGTGGATTAATTGCCGGACCTTTGGCCCTTTGGTGTTGTTGCGTGGTATACCCAGGGCTTCACTCTGGGCTAGATAAACTGTCGACCCTTTGGCCCGTCAATTTCGCCGTTAAGATCCTGCTGGAACTTGAATTTCGCTACAAAGATTTGTCCAGGATTTCGTAACAACTGGCCTTAATCAAACTGAAGCTAGCATTTCTCAAGTTAAAAGTTGTTGATGTTGGGAGTTCTGTAAAAGATCCATTGATGTAACGTCTGTCAGGTCCGATAAGGATTGCAAATGTTGCCGTTGTTTTGAATGACTTGATTTGTTCAAACTTCGCAGTTGTCCGATCCGAATGAAGGCATCTGAAGTGAATCCCAATCAAAAACCGCATGGCGTGTTTCTGTATACGCTCCATAAATGCGCTTCGACTTTTCTGGAAAAACTGTTTCGTCAATTGGCGGCTGAAAAAGGGATGCGATATCATGCGCCGCCCGGCCTGTTGCGGAACCCCAAGTTCGCCGATGGCAAAGCCAATTTCAATTACGATGTGTGCTACGGTGCGATTCGAAAATACAAAGATCAAAACCTGGAGTGCGACGAGAAGATTCGTTGCCGAAAGATTTTGCAGGTGCGTGATCCTCGCGACATTCTGGTTTCGCAGTTTTACTCCTTTGGCTGGAGTCACAAGGCCGATCAGTTTGGCGAGCGTCAGAAACAACATCGCCAGCAAATCCAGTCGATCTCAATTGATCAATATGTGCTTTATCACCGAGCCGCAGCTTATTCGCTAAAACGTCGCATGCGGCCATTGGCGGAGATGGTTCGCCAAGATCCCTCGGTGCAAATCGTGACCTACGAAAAGATGGTCACGAATTATGACAAGTGGCTGAATCCGGTGCTGGATCAATTTGAATTCAGATCGGTCAAAGAACGTTTGATGAAGATCAAGTATCGTTTGATGTATCGTCACACGTTCAAGCCTCAGAAAAATCCTAATGGCCACAAGCGCAATGTGACTCCTGGCGAGCATCGAGAAAAGCTGCAACCGGAAACAATTGCGATGTTGAACGAGTACTTTGCCGAGTACTTGCAGATGTTCGGATACGAAACTGAAGCTCACTCAAAACGGCAGGAACGTCGCAAGATCGCTTGATGTGAAGATTGTGTGGCACACATAATTTTGTTGAAAATGACAATATCCTGTCTTAGCCGAGCGGCGATTGGTATAATTTGGCGATGTCTGATGAACCGAGGATCGCCGATTCCTATACCACCGACACTTCTCCAGAAGCCGGTGATGTTCAGCTTGATCTCTGGCGCAAAATGACAGGTCTGGAGCGCATTCAGAAAGCGATGGCGCTTTCTTCGCGAGTTCGCTGCGATTTGCTAGACCTCCCCTCGCTGAGGCTCGACCCTCCTGAAAGGAGGGCGAGTTTTGTAGGCTTGGCGGCGAATTTGATCTGCGCTTTACATCAACCAGAATGGCGAAGGCAACAAGAAGACTTCGTTCTCCAGCATGCTCCAGGTGCCGTTCCAGGAAGTGTAGCGAGTAAAAAACAGCAGGAAGCCATAGGCAAAGGCGACTGGTGTGGTCAACATGATCACGGGAATCGAGTACCACCAGGCTTTGGGTTTGTCGCGCTTTGCGCCCTTGCCATAGGTCCATCCCAGCAGAATTTTTCCGGGCCAGATCAAGACCATGAAAACGATGACCAGACTCCAGATCAATTGGTTGGGAACTCGTTCAATATCGAACAGGAACAAAGGCACGGCCAGCAGGAAAATCAGGAACACGGTCGTCAAATAGAGCAGGGGTGCGCCGCGAATGATCTTGAATGCCTCGGCGAATTCACAGAAGCAGGCCAATCTGCGTTCGGCGGCAAAGTGTGCTTGAAAGGCCGGCAACACAGCAAACACAGGTGAACACAAAAGCAGCGCTGCAAAAGCCAGCAGGGCACTGATGCCGGCAATCTCATCGGTCGATAGCCGGGCATCCGAGACCAACATGGTCGATCCAATCAAGAGCATCGTTGGCCCAAACAACCAGCAAAAACTTCCCACGAAGCCCTTGAAGCCCAACACAAAATAGTAGGGCAAATTCAGGCTGACCAGAAAGTTCCACAGTTTATCGCGAGCTTCAATAAACAACTTTCCGTTGAACAGGTTCTTGATCAACACCGCTGGCAGGAACCAGTTTTCGATTGAGCGAACTGCGGCAATGTCTTCGGCGAATCCTGGTGCTGCCCAACTGGTAAAGCTGTCGACGGTTTGTTTGACCGCGGGAATTGCCAACAAATTTCTTGCGCCCCAGAGTGCAAGTGAAAAAGGTGCAATCAAGGGCCAGAAGAAATGGCGTAGGCGTCCGCCGCAGAACCAGGCTGCCAGGATGTGAGGGATGGTCAACACCACCAGCACGACCTGAAGAATTCGCAAGCCGGAGGCTTGCTGACTGGTTGGGTCAATCAACCAGGCGCTGTACCACATCCCGGACACAATTTGAATTGGCAACAGGCACAACCAGGTTCCCAACACCACTCGACCCATCTTGGAAGCTTTGCCGAGATCGACGAAACCATCGCGCAGTCGACCGCTACGTCCCACACGGCCAGTGACTTCGAACAGGTAGCCCAGGCTGATGAATTGCACGACGGGAATGCTGGCTGCCAAAGCCAGAAAAAAGACGGCGCAGCCCACGCCAAATACTCGACTGACCAGCCAGTTGCAAAACCCGATTATTCGGAATGGCCAACTGACGATATTCACTTCAACCGGTTGATTCGTTTGATCAGAAACGAGCGAAGCGGGTTGTGCAGCGACGGCTTCCGCAAGCGGAGTGGCCTCGACGGGCACTTGGGAATTCGCGATTTCTGCCGGCACAATATTCATCAATGGGAATTATGGAAACTTCAAGCAATTTGTCAGAGTATACTTCCAAGATAAACTCGCCTGGAGTTCTTTCAGTTTCAAAAATCGACAATAGAACAGGATATCGAGCAGGACATGCCCAGCGAATCCGGCAAAAAAACGATGTTGATGATCATTCTGACGGTTTGTGGAATCGTCGGACTGTTTTACTTCTTGATGCCGGGGGTGCGAGTCCAGACTCCTCAGAACTTTGATGAGGATTTCTATCAACAGCCTGAAGTCGCCAGATTAGTTGCCGCGATCAATTCGGACTTTGCAGATCAATGGCAGGAAGAAGGGATCGAACATGCGCGTCCAGTCAATGACGACCTGAGATTAGCCAGGCGTTTGTCTTTGGGTTTGATGGGGACGGTTCCCTCGTTGGAAGAATTGCGGGCGTTTGAGCAACAACCGACGGACCAGCGAATCAACTGGTGGATTTCCCGAATTTTGGAAGACCGCCGTAGCAGTGACTATATCGCCGAACGGTTGGCTCGAGCTTACGTCGGAGTTGAAGACGGGCCCTTTGTGATCTTCCGGCGGAGAAAGTTTGTCAGCTGGCTGAGTGATCAAGTGCATGCCAACGTTGGTTACGACAAGATTGTTCAGGCTTTGTTGAGTGACGAAGGTTTGTGGACGGACTCGCCAGCCGTCAATTTCATGACCGTTACAACGAATGAAGAAACCTCCAGTCCGGATCCGATTCGCCTGGCCAGCAGGACGACTCGAGCCTTTCTGGGAATGCGTATTGACTGTCTGCAGTGCCACGATGACTTTCTTGGCGAAATTGAATTGGGCGATGATCTGGACAGCCTGGAACTTGGAGATCAAGAACACTTCCACGAATTAGCGGCGTTCTTCGGGCAGGTGCAAAACAGCGCTGGCGGCGTCCGCGACAGTTTGCACTCGGAAGAATACCAATACATGTTTCTGGACGAAGAAGAGCCTCGCGCTGTGGTGCCAAGTGTGCCTTACGGATCGGAGTTTTTGGAAGTCGACGACCGGTTGAGATCACAATTAACCAAATGGGTGACTCACAAGAAAAATCGCCCCTTTGCCCGCGCCATTGTGAACCGCATGTGGGCGATCGTCTGTGGCCAGGCCTTGACCGAACCTATCGATAACATTTCGCTGGGTGGACCTTTTCCGCCCGGCATGGAATTGCTGGTTGATGACTTGATCAAACACGATTTTGATTTGAAAAGACTTGTGCGGATCATCGTGGCCTGCAAACCGTTTCAACTGGAGAGCGAGGCCGAGTTTGAATTGACGCGTGCCCACGAAAAGTACTGGGCCGTATTTCCTGTGACTCGCTTGCGACCTGAACAAGTGGCCGGTTCCATTATTCAGGCGACTTCGTTGACGACCATCGATTCGACCGCGTCAATTTTTTCACAGATCAATCGGTACGGGTTGGAAGGCGAGTTTGTCGAGCGTTATGGCGACTGGGGTGAAGAGGAGTTCAGCGACCGAGGTGCCACGGTGGCGCAGCGGTTGCTGATGCTCAATGGTGAACTGGTTAGCAACAGGGTGTCCGAACTGACAACGTCACCGCAGCAGGTTGCAGCATTGTCACCCGACAGGGCGAGCATGATTGAAACAGCTTACCTGACTACTTTGACTCGCAGACCCGTCAGTGAGGAAACGGATTATTTTATCAACAGGCTGGAAGCCGATGCGAATCAAGAGCAAGATTTGATTCGGGATCTGTACTGGATCCTGATCAACAGTAAAGAATTTTCCTGGAACTATTAATATGACCAGACCAGCAGCGTACTCACTTGGATGTGGTGGAATCGATCATTGGAATCGCCGTTCCTTGCTCAAGATGGCAGGACTGAGCGGACTGTGTTGGTTGACTCCACTGGCCAACAGGCTTGCACTTGCACACCAGAAGAATCCTCGGAAACGGCCCAAGTCTGTGATTGTTCTGTGGTTGGAAGGCGCGCCCAGCCAGTTGGAAACGTTTGATCCGCATCAGGGATCTCGAATCGCCGCCGGATCAAAAGCTCGCGACACCAATGTAAAGGGAATTCAGTTGGGCGAGGGTCTGGAGCAAACGGCCGAGTTGATGGACAGGTTCGCAATCGTGCGGAGTGTGACCAGTCGGGAAGGTGATCATGAGCGAGCCATCTACAATGTAAAAACGGGTTTTCGTCCAGACCCGACGCTTGTTCACCCGGCGATTGGCTCGATCATCTGCCATCAATTACTCAAGCAGGACGAAGTCGCTTCGATTCCAAATCATATTTCGTTAATGCCCACGACTTATCCCGGACGTGGCGGATATCTGGGTGACGCCTACGATGCATTCAAGGTGAATGACCCGATGCAGCCAGTGCCGGATGTTCGAGCCCGGGTTGAGCAAGGTCGTTTTGATCGACGCATCGACGATTTGAGAAAGATGGAAGCGCTCACCAGTCGCCGCTTTGGCGATCAGCACCTTGATGCCGCGCTGCGAATGATGTCTTCCGATCAGCTTAAGGCGTTTGATGTAAGCAATGTGCCGGAGAGCGAAAGACTGGCCTACGGTGATTCGCCTTTTGGTCGCAGTTGTCTGGCTGCAGTTCAGTTGATTGAAGCGGGTGTTAGATGCGTCGAAGTTACGTTGACCGGTTGGGACTCGCACGCAAACAATCATGAAATTCAAGCCGGCCGGATCGGTATTCTCGATCCAGCCCTGGCATCCATGGTGAGCGACCTGGAAAAACGCGATTTGCTGGACGACACTATCGTGGTTTGCGGCGGAGAATTTGGACGGACTCCGCAGATGAATCTGGTTGAAGGACGAGATCATTGGCCGCACGGTTTTTCCATTGCGCTGGCGGGTGGTGGAATTGTTGGCGGACAAGTCATCGGAGAGACGAATCCGGATCCGAAACTGAATGCGAAGGATCCCAAGGCTGATTTGAAAGATCCCCATCCGGTTGAAGACATTCATGCCTCGATCCTGAGCGCGCTGGAAATCAACTTCAAAAAAGAACTCGATACTCCCGTGGGACGCCCCATGAAAATCAGTGAAGGTAAAGTGATCAAAGGCCTGTTTGATGTCTAGATCATCGGGACAGTGGCCGGTCTGAGCCGGATAGCCTGCGAGAGTCGTTGTGATCGTTACGACCGGAACCGGCTTAAACGAGACTTGAGGCAAGCGATAATCGGGCGAATTCCCTTCTCAAGCGTGGGCTATCTTTGCCTGTTAGCAATTTTGCTGGGTCAAATTGCGATTTTCGCCTCAACGCTGTCTCAAAAGTCATGCCTGCGTCCGCACTCGAAAACTCAACAAGCTCCTCTATTCCCAAAGGTATTGAATACCTGATTTGGGTTCTGGTTCTGTTGGTTTGCGCGCTTTCGATTTCACCGAATGTGGCTGATCCTGATTTATGGGGTCACGTCCAATACGGCCGGGATTTGATCAATGACGGTGCCGTTCCGGTCCAGACTTCCTATTCGTATACAGCGGAAGAACATCGCTGGATCAATCATGAAAACCTGTCCGAAGTCGTGATGGCAATTACGGCTGATGGCCTGGGTGCTTTGGGACTGGTGATTGGCAAGATGCTGTTGGGGATGGGGGTGATCGGCTTGATCATCTGGTTTAACCGTCGAGCCGGTGTTGGCACGCTGGTCAATGCCGCCATGGCGCTATTGATTGCCACGAACCTGGCTTACCACTGGAGTGTACGTCCGCAACTTTCGTCTTTCGTCTGTTGTGCACTGATGTTGGCGCTATTGCAATTCTGTTTTCACGGATGGCGTAACAACTGGCACTTGCGACGACCGGCAAAATGGTTTGCTGCCAGCAAAAACGATAGCCCCAACGACCTGGGTTACGATTCTACAAGTATGCGATTCCTGTGGTTGGCTGTTCCGCTGTTTATTGTCTGGGCAAACTCGCACGGTGGTTTTGTTGCAGGGCTCGGCATTTTCGTTTTGTACATGATCTGTCGCTCGATCGAAGCGTTGAGTCGGCGGGGAAGGATTGGCTGGGGACTGGTGCGTCGAATGGCGTTAATGTCCACCGTTGCGGTATTGGCAACGCTGATCAATCCCTATGGTTTTCAACTTCACGCCTGGTTGCTGGAGTCGCTGGGACAACCTCGTCCAGAAATCATTGATTGGAAAAATTATCAACTATTCACCATTGTGGGTGCCAAGTTCTGGTTGTTGTTGGCTGTCGTTGTGTTCGCCATGGCGTTGTCACGCAAGAAACCTGACTGGACTCAATGGATCGTCATGGCGCTGGTGGGTTACCAGGCGCTGACACACTTCCGCCACGTGCCCTTCTTTGTATTGTTGGCGGGTTACTGGGTTACACCGCATTTGCAATCGGCAGTCGATCGACTGACTTCGCAGGCCAAATCGGTCAAAGGTTCAGTCGTGTTTCAGCGAGTTGCGACTTTGGGCCTGTGCCTGGCGATTGCCCTGATCGGATTTCGTTTGTACGAACGACTGAGTGACTTGCGAGTTCGCAAGCATGAATTTCCGGTGGCGGCCGTTCAGTATATGCATGAGAACGAAATTCGAGGTCGCCTGGTTGTGACTTACAACTGGGCCCAATATGCAATTGCCGCGCTGTGTGTCGATTCTGAGAACCCGACCAAACGTCCGACTCGAGTAGCTTTTGACGGTCGGTTTCGAACAGCTTATCCGCAGACCATCGTCGATATGCACTTTGATTTTCTTTACGGCAACCGACCGATTCCTCGCTCGCGCAGTCCCGAGTCACCGGCGATTGATCCCGGTAGAGTTTTGCGAGAAGGCAGTCCGGAGATCGTATTGCTGGCTCGATATGGCGAGTTTACAGAAGAGCACATGTCCGATTATCGCGATCGATGGACACTGTTGTACCAGGACAGCATTGCTCAGGTATGGGGATTGAAAAATCGTTTTGACGATCCTGACAGCCAGGATTACTTGCCGCCCGATGAGAGAGAAATTGGCGAATCGCTGCAGATTGGCAGTGTGACCTGGCCGGCGTTGCCAACTGGATCAGACAACCAAAACGAAACAAAACACGAAATGAACCGAGTTCGATTCGATACTCGTTCAACTAATTGATATTTAAAACAACCGGAATTGAGTTAGATTAGGAATACCAGTTATGACCAAGCAGACACTTGCGACAAACCGCGATAAACGCATGAATCACTCCAATGCTTCCGAAATGGTTGATCGAATCACGGGTCGACTTGGTGAATTGGATGAGTTGATCCAAGAGGAAATCGAAACTTATCGAACTTCCGAGTTTGAAGTGGCTTCACAACTGCCGACCGGCTTTAAACTCACGGTCGTAATTCCGATTTACAACGAAGCCAAGACTGCGGCTCGAGTGATCTGTCGAGTGGCCGCGTTGCCGATTCCTAAAGAGATTATTGTGATCGACGACTGCAGCACCGATGGTACTCGGGAAGTGTTGCAGAAGCTGGAGGGCATGGAAGACGTTACACTGATTCTAAAGGAAGAGAATGCCGGCAAGGGCGCTGCTTTGCGAACCGGCTTCAAGAATGTCAGTGGTGACATCGTGATCGTTCAGGATGCTGACTTGGAATATGATCCGCGAGACATTCCACAATTGCTCAAACCGATCCTGGATGGTGAAGCCGATATCGTTTACGGCTCACGGTTCATCAATCCGGACATGATGGGACTCTCGTTCATTCATCGGCTGGGCAATCGATTGCTGACAATGGCATCCAACATTTTCAGTGGCCTGCGATTGACCGACATGGAAACCTGTTACAAAGCGATCACCAAAGAGGCACTGGAATGTGTCGAGTTGGCTCAGGATCGTTTTGGAGTAGAACCTGAAATCACTGCCAAACTGGCTCGCCGAGGCTTTCGGTTTGTCGAAGTGCCAATTTCTTACGAAGCTCGCACCTACGCGGAAGGCAAAAAGATCGGCATCAAGGACCTGGCTCAGGCGATCTATTGTATCGGGCGTTACGGCGTCAGTGACTAAGTCCATCGGTTTGCTTTGTTGGTCTGAATCCGTAGGATACATAGACGCATGAACTGCGGGTTGAGCTGCAGTTACGTGTTGAACTGTTTGTGGCCCAGGTGCTTTTAAGACGAGTCAAAAATGAAACGGACTTTCCATTCGACTTGCCAGTTGCTGGCTATGATTGTTGTGTTTGCTGTGATGACGACTGCAGTGTTGACGACTTCTGTGCACGGGCAGAGTCAAAATATTGTGCAACTGGAAGTTTTAATCGACTCCAGTATTGGTCCGGCCAGAAGCCAGGAATGGATGGAAACCTTATCCCGGGTTGGTGCCGATTCTGTCAGTATGCGATCGGCTCGAACGGGTGATAAAATCAAAATCTCTTCGAGTCCCTCTGGCGACTATGACACGATCCAACTGGTAGGGCAGGTCACTCGAAACGGTCAACTGGTGTTACCCGGTGGGACTTTTTCCAAGCGAGATATTTCTGGAATGAAGAGCTTGATTGAGACGATTCGAATCGATGGAGCGGAAAACGCTCTGTCTGAAAAGAAAGCGTTTGGTTTGACATCAAAACAACTGGTTCAATTGCACAAAGACTTGAGCGGAATTTACTCGTCATCCACCAAAGGCGTAGCTGCCAGCGAGATCATCGCATCAATCAAAGAGAATTTGCCTGTCCAGCTGGACATGTCGCGTACAGCTCTGGCGTCATTGGTTGAAGACTACACGATTGAAGATGAACTGTCGGGCCTTTCTTATGGCACGGTGTTGGCCGCAGTGACTCGACCTTTGGGTTTGGTTGCCGCGCCGCAGCGTCCCCAGGGTGGCGAGATTTTGATCGTGATCGCTGATTCTGAAGAAGTGGAAGAGCATTGGCCGATCGGGTGGCCCAGTGACAAACCGAAGACCATGGAAATCCCGGCACTGGGTGAAAGATTCAGTTTGCGAATCGAGAACATTCCCTTGCGTGGAGTGTTGGATGCGATTCAGGCCAAGTGCGAAGTGCCGTTTATATACGACTACAACTCGCTGGCCGCCAGCGGCGCGGATTTGCAGGAGACCACGGTGTCACTGACTGAGACACGAATTACTCGCATGCGAGCGGTCAGCAAGTTGTTGTCCAACTCGCGATTGCGACTGGGTTACGAAGTTCGTTTGGACGAGGCCGGGAATCCTTTTCTATGGATTTCCAGCTTGAACTAGATCGGTTCGGCGGGATTCCTCGCGACGATATTCTCCGTGACGGTATTGCCACGGGATAAATTCTGTTGCCGTGGGCAGCAATCGGGCCGCAAAGTTTTAACGACGCGAGTCGAAATTGCCGTTGGAAGCCATTGGATCCTGCAGGTGGATCTTCATTTCAACTTCGGCTCCTGCCGGTAGCAGCCAGCGTCCTCGATCCTGTCGGTTTTCTACTTCGGCTCGAACGGTGAGCCGGCTTCCGCCGTTGGATTCCAGATCGATCATCACGACTCTGCCTTCGAAGGTATGAGCCTGACCAGCATTCATCATGGTCACGGTAACTGGCTTTCCGGATACGTCTTGCGGAGTGTATTTGGCAAGTTCCAGCAAGCCTTCGACTCGCATGCGGCTCATCTGGATGACTCGCATGACGCTTTCACCTTCCTGAGTCCATTCGCCGGGTTCTTTGAAGATCTGAACGATATTTCCATCGATTGGCGAAGCGATCGAGTGTCGTTGCAAGCGTTGTTGGGCAACGGTGACATTGTATTCTTCTACCGCAGCTTCTTTTTGAGCGACACCGAAGTCGTGTGAGCTTTTTTCGATTTGCAGTTTAGCCTGTTTTGCGGAAAGTTTGGAACGTTCGTATTCCTGCATTGGGATTGCTGACTTGCGAGCCAGCTCGGCGTTGGTTTGGCGTTCTTTTTCGGCCAAATTAAAGGCGGCCTGAGCATAGCGAATTTGAACGTCATCCGAGGCGCGAGCTTTGGCAGCCTCCATTTGTAACTTGGCTGATGAGATTTGCATTTCGGCAAGCGCCGGATCGACTTGAGCCAGTTGCTGTCCGGCAATGACTGATTGCATTTCTTTCACATCAATCTTGCTCAAAGCACCTTGAGTCAACGCCGGCACTTCCACGTCTGCTGCCGGAGAAGTCAGGCAGGCGGTGACGTCGATTTCGTTCTCGTTTTCACGCGAGTACTTGGGAGTCAGCGAGTCCTGTTGAGGGGCAGATTGGCCGGGTTGTGTGTTGGAAGCGGGAAGCGCCGATTCCCGGCGGATTCGCTCTTCGCGAAAACGGTTGGAAAACTGGCTGGAGCCTTCTTGAAAAGCCGTGACTTCAGTGGTGAATCCGGCCACTGCCATTAGAGCTGCCAGGGTTATCAACAATGATGCTTGTGAAAGCTTGTGAAAAACGCTCATGTCATTCTCGCTACGTTTTTGAAATTGGGCGCGTGGTTTTCGCGCGGTTGGTGTATTGTCTGCGCTTGTATATTTTCGAGCCTGTTGCAGTGCGCCAGTTATAATGCGTCTGTCGGTTCAAGGGCGGGGGAAAATCGAGCTGATTCTCTATAGTCAGCATCGGCAATCGACTTGCTTAAAGTTTACCTTAGACAAAAAGTCGGTGCTGGCATTATTTGGAAGTGGAGAAATCTTCGGGTTTTGCGGGTGTTTGTATGGATTTGGGAATCAGCTTAGAACCAGAACATGACGGTCGTCTGCACGGTTTCGTACAGTTCATGCATCCAGACATAGCCCAGCGAACGGGTGCCGGCATCGATTTTGCCGTGACCCGAGTTCCGTCACGCAGAAGTTCGGGCGGCATTTCTGATTCGTCAAAGCCCACGATGACACGCAAGCTGTTTTGGGATTCGGAATGAACTTCCAGCTTTTCGTCGACTCGTTGCAGGCTTCCCTGGAATTCTTTCCCCGGGTGGGATGCCAGGGTGAAGGTTACCGAGATTGGTTCTGTCTGATTCTGGAGTGCCTTCATCAAGTGCATGGTGCGGCGTTCGGGCAGTTCCAGTTCGACCAGCCATTCGGTGTTGGGGTCGACGATCGTCATCAGATTCTGGCCTCGCTCCACCGGCCGTCGCATCAAGTGTTCCCGAAGCTTCCAGTTTACGACATGACCATCTGCCGGCGCGACGATCTCCAGTTCCTCAAGTTCACGCAGGCGGATATTCAATTTGTTGATGTAGGTTTCTTTCTCGACAAAAGCTTCATCCATTTCGGCTTCCATCATCAGTAGCTCGGTTCGATCAAGTTCGGAACCTTGAGCGCGATTGAACTTTTCGATTTTCTCTTCTGCCTGGTCAATCTTTCCCTGCAGGTCACGGACTTCGACAAGCAGGTCGGTGTTTTCCATGCGGGCGAGTTTCTGATCCTTGAAGACCATTTCGTCAGGGTTCTCGGGCACGAAAAGTTCCATCAACGTTCCGGCGGTTTGCGCGTAGACTTCGTGAGTGGTTTCCGGTTTCAATTCGCCCTCGGCACCCAGGTCAAAAGAAACTGGCGTGAGAGACAGAATCGCCAGGCCTCCCAACAGGATGGCCAGAACCAGCAGTGTTTTTGGCAAGTTCCTCAATTTGGCGATGGCCGTGACCTGACCAAGTTTCGCCAGGACGCCGGCGAATAAAATGCTGTTGTGAGTGATCGCATTGGAAAGTGCCAACCCACTGTGTTCAGCGCAGGTTTGGGTCCGATTGGTCAGCGAGCGTGAAAGTGTTTCGTCGCCCAGTTGCTCAACGATCATGGCTCCGATCACTTTTTTCGTTTTCCGTTGCGGACGTTTTTCGCGATCGCCGATGTCTTCCGGCGAGGTTTGAAACAAAGGTATGATGCCGACGATTTTCGAATGGGATAGGTCCACATAATTGTGCAGCAGCGATTCTATTTGCGGCGGTAGTTGCTCGTCGTCACCTGAATACCACAGTGGTTCATTGGTTCTCGCGACGGCTCGGGTGAGTTTGCTCAAGTAGGAAACCTGGTCGGCTCGACGTTCTACCGAGTCCAGTCCGCTAACGGCCTTGATCTGGAATTTTGAACCGCGCTTCAGCGCCACACTGACTCGGTCGCAATCGATCACTCGGCGACCTTCATTGGCGATGGCAAACATCGACTGGTCGACGTTGAGGTTCTCGTGAATATTGCGAATGAAGTGATCCAGCTGTTGCCACATTTGTTGCTGGCCATCGAATTCCCGCAGCTGATCGCAGTTTAAAAAGTTGTTCGCTGCGCCGCACATTTGTAACAGGAATCGCAAGTAACCCCGTTGAGTCGTGGGGCCACTGTCGCTGCGTTGAAATATTTCGACCAGCCCTACCGTCTGTTGGTTGACTGTGAGCGGTGCAATCACCAGCAGATGATTGGTTGGATTCCCCAGGCTGTTTTCTGTTTCTGCGCTTGCGGTGTTTGTGGTGGTCGTTTTTGTGGTGGTTGGCTGATCACTACCGGAATTCGCTGGGATCAAACGGGGTTCGCCTGCCGAAAATATTTGGCTGAGCAGCGCGTCATGACCGGGTCGGACTGTTTTGTCGGCAAGTGAAGTTTGTCCCAGATTGATTTGGTATTCCAGATGCAGCGTACCATCTTTCAATTCCCAGATCGCGCCTCCCACAGAAGCCAGAGCTTGAGTACAGCGCGACAGGAAGCCCTCGCAAAACTCCAGCTTGCTGCATTCCGACTGGCTCAACTCGGTAGTTTCATCCACCAGTTTGCGGATCTGATTTCGAGTTTCCAGAATCAGATCCTGGTTGATGTGGCTGTTGGCCTGCTGATGTTTGTCATTCAGCGTAAAGGGAACAGACTCGCTGGCAGAAGTGGATTGCTGGCTGTGCAAGTTAGTGCTCATAACCGTTAACCGTGTCGACCGACGCT
>CAZOXC010000023.1:0-12365 GCA_964583205.1 uncultured Pirellulaceae bacterium
GTTATGGGTAAGGGTCGATCCGTTTCGAACCACCAAGTCTCCCTGGCCTGTGTTGCTGCCGATATTTAACACCCCCGCCAACGCACCGTCTGAATCGTTTCCAATCAGTACACCTCCGCCGCTGGAAATCGTCAAAGATCCAACGCCGCCATCGCTGATCGCATCACCACCCAAATACAGATTGGTTGAAATGTTCCACTGCGAACCTGCACCGGTCACCGTTGCTGTTCCCCTGGACCCGACGAGTTCACCAATAATGCCACCGCCACTGGAGACGTTTCCACCGGCTTCGATTCGCAGATGACTGTCACTGCCATTGGTCTTACCCACGGTTATCAGGTTGGTACCCGCGACTTTTGTGTTGGCTCCGCTGACAGTCAGACGGCCATCTCCATCAACGATTCCGTTGTCGGAAATCGTCAATTGATTCCCTCCACTGAGCGTCACATTACTACCCCCGAGGGCTTGCAGCTCCTTGGCTACCGCTCCACTGGGAATGGTAATCGTGTACGGTCCCCCATTGAAAACCGCATCGTCGACCGAGGTCGGTACACCAACAGGCGACCAGTTGTTGGCGTCGTTCCAGGATGTGCCATCGCCCGCTCCGGTCCAGGTCGACTGGGCCATGGCATTGCTTGGAATAAGAAAAATCACCATCAAACCGCAAATGGCCTGGGCGGCTAGTTTGCGAGCGGATCGGAAAAACGTGAAAATGCTGGTCGACTGACCAAATGTAGAGACAGACCCATACTGTCGACAAGAATCACTAAGTTGGCTCACCTGAAGGCTCCCGAATTTCTGGACCTTCCAGCCGCCAATATTCATTCATTGCGGATCGGGCCCTTACAGGTATCTCGGAGCAACCTTACAGCAAAACCCTGGAAACGACTCTCTGGTCAAGTCAAACTGAAGACGGGCTCGCTTAACCTTCGCAAAAAACCGACTCGATTGAGTTTGTGAAATTTTAGAAAAGATTGTTAATTAAGGTGGGTTTGCCGGGCTTGTACTTGGTCAAAGGATGGGTCTGGACCATACTGTTTGATGTGGATCGATGACGGCCGGTCCAACAAAACGTGGTCCAATTACGGCTGGGCCCCGAAAAACCTGGGAATCGACTACTTTATTCATGGTTTTGGATGAGTTCTGGATTTTCACTGTCTGTAATTGCTTGGATTCGCCATTATCTACAATGGAATTAACCAATCGTTCTGAATCGACTTCGACCAGTTTGATTCTCCGCGCAAAATCGCTTGATCAAGATGCCTGGAAACGCATCGTGTTGCTGTACACGCCCACAATTTACGGATGGGCTCAAGCGGCCGGCTTGCAAGATGATGACGCTGAAGACGTCGTTCAGGAAGTTTTTCAGGCCATGACCAAGGGAATCTCCAAGGTCGATCTTGGACCTGACCAACCGGCGTTCCGCGCCTGGCTGTGGGGCATCACTCGTCACAAAATCATTGATCTGTTTCGAAAACAAGCTGCTGCGCCAGCCGTTGAAGGCGGCTCCAATGCCCAGCGCCGGTTCATGGAAATTCCAGAGGCAGAGCCGGGGTCGGATGCAGGTTCCGGTACTCATAACTCCTTCGCACAACATGACAGCCTGGCGTACCGAGCTTTGGAGTTGGTTAAACAGGACTTCCACGAAACAACTTGGAGAGCATTTTGGCGAGTCACCATCGATCGGGCCCCAGCGGCGGGAGTCGCCGAGGATCTGGGAATTAGTATCGGGGCCGTTTATACCGCCAAGTCGCGTGTGCTCAAGCACATACGGAAAGAACTTGATGGGATGTCGTGATCATCGGCTGTAAAATTGACTGACGTGGCGAGTGATTTGAATTTGAATGTGCCAGAACAGCTTGCGCAGCTGTAAGGTTTTGACGAGATACTATTGGGCCTTAAGCCATAGTAGCACGACTCTCCGAATCGTCTTTGGTAGTATCAATACGACTCGGAGAGTCGTGCTACTATCAAATTCAGGTTTTGAAAGATCGTCTGGTCACCCGTATGATTGTCAAAAGTACAGAATCGGATTGCTAAATTCCGGCTGAACCCGGTAATACGAACCCAGGCTCTAGAAACGCCTGGTAGATAGAATTCAATTCAACTAATTTCCTTAAGATCGAACAAGTCCATGGTACTCGATCAAGCCGAATGTCCTTCGTTAGACTTGCTGACCGATTTCGCTGGCGGTCAGATCAGTGATGATTCCGTCTTTCAAACGATCTCGCTACACCTGGAAGTTTGCCAGGATTGCGCAAGGCAACTTGAGAATTTGGATCATCAGGATTCGCTGGTCCAGTCTCTGCAAAATGCTGCTCGCGAAGTCTCACCCTTCGAAAATCGAGAGGGTTTAGATAAAGCGATTCAGCGAGCATTCAGTGTGGTTGAAGAGTCTCGAGAAATAACTTCTCAATCAGCTGGTGCATCTGACGACGAAACCAATTTTGACTCGGGAGCGAACTCGGAATCATTCTGGGATTTGGGAGGCGTCGATCTGAAACCAGATGCTCCCGTGACGCTGGGTCCTTATCGTTTGATCGAAGAACTTGGTCGTGGCGGTATGGGTATCGTTTATCGTGGCGTTCATACCATGATGAATCGACCAGTGGCCATCAAGATTCTGCCCTTCCATCGCACCAGTGATTCAGCTGCAAAAAGGTTTGAAAAAGAGATTCAGGCAGTTGGTCAGTTGACGCATCCCAATATCGTTACCGGATACGACGCGGGTGTTTTCGAGGGTCGGTATTACCTGGCCATGGAAATGTTGGAAGGAATTAATCTGTCGGCTTTGGCGAAAAATCTACAGCGTGAATTTAAAACGGAATTGACAATTGCCGATGCTTGCGAGTTGATTCGGCAGGCCGGTGTTGGTTTGAGCCATGCACACAAGGCCGGGATTGTCCATCGCGATATTAAGCCGGCGAACATGATGCTGTGCGAAGCCAATCCTGTGCACAGTGAAAAAATTCGTGAACAAAACCAATCCAGAGAATCGACCGACGTGGTTGTCAAAATCCTGGATATGGGCCTGGCACGCTTGGACCTGGCAGCCGGGCAACATCTGGCGTTAACTGCCACCGATCAACTGGTGGGGACGATTCACTATATGCCGGCCGAACAATGTCTGGATGTTCGTGATGTCGATGCTCGCTCCGACATTTACTCGTTGGGAGCTTCCCTGTTTCGCCTGCTGACCGGGCATGCTCCCTGGGCTGATGGCAGTTATGAAACGAAGGGTCAAATCTTGAAGGCGATCATGTCGGATCAACTGCCCTCGCTTAAGATGTTTCGCCCCAATCTCCCCAAGCCGCTGGTTGACATCGTAGACCGCGCGCTGAAAAAAGATCCACACGATCGATTTCAGACCGTGGACGAAATGGTTAAAGCTTTGACTCCTCTGGCACAGGGTAGTGATTTGCCGAAGTTGCTTTCGCGGACTCGAATTCAAGATGCCGAAGAGTTGGTGCCGACCAAACGGCCGTCGGCCACCAGCGTCGACGGCGATCTGGACGAGGGCGCTGAACCGGACAGCAAACACAAGCCCGCTGCAA
Organism: uncultured Pirellulaceae bacterium; assembly: GCA_964583205.1. GTDB lineage: Bacteria > Planctomycetota > Planctomycetia > Pirellulales > Pirellulaceae > CALMEE01. The sequence continues at coordinate 3,555 of CAZOXC010000023.1, forward strand.
AACCGGTTGCGGCTCCCACAAGAATCAATTGGTTGAAATGGATTGCCCTCGCCAGCTTACCGATCCTGGCGTTGGTGTGCTCGATCATCTGGTTGCAAACCGATGGTGGCTACATCCGCATCGAGCACGATCCCTCGTTCGATGTGACCGTGGAAGTGATGAAAGACGGAGAAAAGGTCGATACGGTTGAGGTCGGCAAGGAAGGCAAGCGAGTCTGGTACCGCTCGGGCCAATATGAAATTCGCGTTGTTTCTGACGATCAGGATCAACTGGTCATTACGGGTGATGAGTTTACGCTTACTCGCGGCGATGACAGTCATGTGGTTTCAATCGCATTGAAAACTGCAGACGAGAAAGATAAGGAAGTTGCAGAGGTGGCGAATGAAAGAGCCAATGATTCGGTAGCAGAATCCAACGAATCCACCCGGCAACCCAAGTCATCCACTACCGACCCTGGCAGTTTCCAATTCGATCCAACACCGGCTTTCGATTCGATTCCCATCGACGATGAGATGGTGAATTGGGAGCCCAGTGAAGAACAGCAGGCCTTTCTTGTATCACTGGAAGGCCTTTCAAATTCTGAGCGCCTGGAATCGGTTTTGGCCAAGCTGAAATCCGTGAACGACGACAGTCCAAACCCGGACGTAGAAATGCGCGGCAATATTCCGGTCGGCATAGGACTTCACTCCTGGGCCTTCGATGAAATCTGGCCGTTGGTTGGCTTGCCGACACTTGAGAAGCTGGATATTGCCGATACCAATGTGATCGACTACTCGCCTTTGCAACGTTTGTTCATTAAGTCGCTCAAAACGAACACGATTCTTTACAATCGCGAAGCGGAGGCTGTTTTTGACAAATGCGCTTCGTTGAAAAAGATCAACGGAAAAGCGAAGCAGGTCTACTTCGACGATCGAATGGAGAAACGAGCGGAGTACGAGTCCTTCGCCGCGAACATTCTTAACCTGCCAAAACAACAAGTGCTCGACTGGATCGCCAAAGAGTTGCAGATCTTAAACCCAGGGTTTGAGGGTAAGGGCCGGTTGAGTTCTTTGCAGCAAGAAAACGGATTTACTTACAACGAATTGGAGAATCGATGCTTTATCTGGCGCGGTATCGATATTCGTGACATGTCCCCGATGCGAGTCTTGCCGTTAAAAGAGCTCGTCTTTGTCGCTCATGGTGATGGTGCGCCGATGCTGGACAAATTGGCGCTGGCCGACTTGTCCTGGTTAAAGGGAACTCAGCTTGAGAAGTTGAACCTGGAACGAGTGGCGACGCGTGATCTGAGGCCGATACGAAGCTTGAAACTCAAGTCTTTTGAAATAAGGCTGGTGCGGATTGGATCGTTAAAGCCGCTTGACCAGATGAAGCTGCAAAAGTTTTCTTCCCAGGAGTCGGGGAGTCACGATCTGACTCCGCTGGCGGCAATGCCACTCGAGTCATTTTCTTACTTGAAATATAAGCTTCCGGTCAGTCTTGCTCCTTTAAAAACCAGTCAACTCAAGGCGGTAACTTTGGATAATGGTGCGACTGATCTCGAGCCTTTGTTTGACGCGCCGCTTGAGTCAATCAGTGCACGATTCCAACTCTACCTCGATTCCCAAACGAAATGGTTAACAGAATGCCCGACTCTGAAAACCGTTAATGGCAAACCGGTCGAGGGCTTTTTAAGGGAAGCGAGAGTTCAAAGAGACACGCATCGCAGGTTCCTGGACTCCATTTCGGATCTGCCTATTGACGACCAAATCGACACCATCAATTCACATTTGGAAGGCATGAGTCGAAACGCGCTGACTTTCGAAGTGGTCAAGAACGAAGATAACGAGATCATCGAAGTCAAAATGCTCAGCAATGGTCCCTATCAACGACGTGACGCTTGGGCTCTGTTGGCATTCCCGAAACTCAAAAAATTAACGTTACGGACCACCAAAAAAGACACTGATTGGTCGGCGCTAACCCAATTGCCAATTGAGGAACTGGTGTTGCCGGAGATCATCGATGACGAAGAGGTGTTGATGGGAACAGAAGTGCCTTGGCGGGAAAGCTGCCTGCGAAATGAATTCGTTTTTCGACAGATTCCCACACTGAAGACTATCAACGGTCGCGCTGCGCAGGAAGTGCTAGACGAAATGAACGCGGAGAAGAATCGCATTCAATCTCGAAATTGACCGAGGAAATGGCATATACGGCCATCCATCCTGCCAACCCGGTATTCCGGGCAATGACCGAGTCAATTTTGGCCGCTAGGAATAAGGTTGGCTATTTTTCACAAGTCCGGTTGTGAAAAACAACGGCAGTGCTTAGTCTTATTGATATCGAGTATCAACAAAAGCAACGACTGGTCGCTGGCCGAAAATGGCACCTGGTTTGAACCAGTCGTTAATCAGGATTCAGACAGTTAGCCATGCCAGAATTAATCCCCATCAATTGCCTGCGACGAGGCGAAACTGCCGAGGTGTGTGAGGTCTTCGGTGACGAGACGGAGGTTCGCCGTCTTCAGGAAATGGGATTCTGTGAAGGGAATAAGCTGGAGATAGTTCAGCAAGGTTGCCCTTTGATTGTTCGTTTGCGTGGCGGCAAGTATTGCTTGCGAGGCAACGAGTGTACTTGTGTGATGGTTAAGCGAGACTGATTCTCAAGCTTGCGGTCTCTAGCCTTGGCGGGATTCATAACGAGGTTCCAGAGAGCAATTTCCCAGCGCGAATTCAGGCGCAGATTAAAGATTGAACGATGAAGCAGGACCAACAAGCAAAGTCGTTGGCAGAATTGCCGCCCGGAGATCAGGCAACGATCCTCAACATCGACGGCGATGATGCCGTAACCGCCCGGATTCTGGAAATGGGAGTCTCGCCCGGTTGTCCAGTCAAAGTTATTGGCAAGGCTCCGCTTGGCGATCCGATTGAAATTGAAATTCGAAATTATCGCTTGAGCATTCGAATCGAAGAAGCCAGGCGAATTCAAATCTCTTGATGATGACGGCGATTCTGTCGTCGATTGATTTTCATGTCGAAACTGACTCAAAAAAAAACATTGACAATCGCCCTGGTCGGCAATCCGAACACGGGTAAGTCAACTTTGTTTAACGCGCTGTCGGGGCTCAATCAGCGTGTCGGCAATTACCCCGGTGTTACTGTCGAGCGTCGCATTGGTAAAGCCGAATTTGGCGATCAGAAAATCAAGTTAATTGATTTACCGGGCACTTATAGCCTGGCGCCCAAGTCACCTGACGAACTGGTGGCCTTTGATGTGCTGACCGGACGTGTTCCCAATGAAGATCGACCGGATGCGATTTTGTGCGTGGTGGATGCAAATAACATCGAACGTAATTTGTATTTATGCACACAACTGCTGGAGCTTGGATTGCCATTGGTGATCGCGCTGAACATGACGGACGTGGCCCAGCGTCACAAGATTGGCATTTCCAACGAGCGGCTGGAGCAGCGGCTGGGCGTGCCAGTGGTTCCTATTCAGGCCAACAAAAAAATCGGTATCGACCTGCTCAAACAGGCGCTCGTCAATCAACCACAATCGCCCCAGCATTCGTTTCCTCAGTTTGAAGCTTCGGTCCAGACGATCGTCGATCGCGTTAAGTCCGCACTGGGTTCGCATGTGGAGTCGGGGTTCGATGAATTTTTTGCTCGACGTCTGCTGCTTGATAATAACAATTTGACAGTCGAGTCCTTTGCAAGTGACGAGCTAACCGGGATCGTCCAGGAAGCTCGTGTTGAACTGAAGGCTGCGGCCAATCAGTCATTACCTGCGATCGAATCGGTTGCTCGATATCAATGGATCGGCGAAAAGCTGGAAGGTGTTGTTGATCGACAGGAGTCCGATGGCCGGCGTTCCTGGAGTGACCGTATCGACAAGGTGCTGACTCATCGAGTCTGGGGTACGTTGTTTTTTATTGCCTTGATGGTAGTCGTGTTTCAGGCAATCTTTGCCTGGTCGGCGCCGATGATGGATCTGGTTGACGGGGCGGTCGGCTTTTTGACTGAGCAAGTCACGGCGTTGCTTCCGGATGGGATGGTCAAGTCACTGGTGGCCGATGGCATCATGGCCGGCGTTGGCGGGGTGATCATTTTCCTGCCGCAAATTTTCGTCTTGTTTTTCTTCATCGCGATTCTGGAAGACTGCGGCTACATGGCCCGGGCAGCCTATCTGATGGACAAGCTGATGTCGCGAATCGGTCTCAGCGGCAAGTCGTTCATTCCCCTGCTCTCTTCGTTCGCTTGTGCGATTCCCGGCGTCATGGCGACTCGCACAATCGAAGACCGTCGAGATCGTCTGGTGACGATGCTGGTGGCACCGCTGATGAGCTGCAGTGCCCGAATTCCGGTTTACGTGTTGTTGATCGCGGCGTTTATTCCACCGGTGACCTACTTCGGTGGAATCGTTTCTTTGCAGGGGCTCACCATGCTGGTGATGTATCTGTTGGGCGTAGTCGTGGCAATTGCAGTTGCGTTTGTGCTGCGTAAGACCTTGCTGAAAGGCGACACACCGCCCTTCGTGATGGAACTTCCGGACTACAAAGTACCTTCCCTGGGCAACGTGTTTCGGCGGATGCTGGAACAAGGCTGGGCATTCGTGCGACGAGCTGGCACGTTGATCTTCCTGGTCTCGATTGTGATCTGGGCGATGGTTTATTTTCCTCGCAACGGCGAACTGGAAGAACAAGTGCGAGGTCAGTACGCGGCGGAGTTGTCGACACTGGAACAACAAGTCGCCGGCGGCAGTGCAACCGAAAGTGAACTGGAAGATTTCGAAGCGGAGATCGACAACCAGGTGGGTTCGGCTTATTTACAAAACAGTATCCTGGGTCGCATGGGCAAGTCGATTGAGCCGGTCGTTGCGCCCCTGGGATGGGACTGGAAAATTGCCGCCGCCACAATTGCCTCGTTTCCGGCTCGAGAAGTCATCGTGGGAACGCTGGGTGTGATCTACAGCGTTGGTGACGAAGCCGATGAAGAATCTGATTCGCTTCGAGAACGATTGCAAACGGCTACCTGGGACGGCACAGATCGCAAGGTCTACAATATTCCCGTGGCGCTCTCGATCATGGTGTTCTTTGCCCTGTGTGCCCAATGCATTTCCACCCTGGCAATTATGAAACGCGAAACCGCCTCCTGGCGCTGGCCGATTTTCACATTCGTTTATATGACTGTGCTGGCCTACATCGGCGCCTTGATCACCTATCAAATCGGGAGGCTGTTCCTGTGATCGATTGGCAACTCATTGTGGTGGTCGCGGTCGTTGGAATTGCGACAGTCCTGTTATTAAGGCGAATCTGGAATGCCTTGAAAACTTTCCGGGCGAACTCGGCTGCTTGTCACGGTTGTGCCAAGGGCTGTGAGACAGAGCCGAATAGCGATTTCGTTCAGATCAACCTTGGATCTGATTCTCGCAACAACAAAGCGTAGAAGCCTGCTGTTGGTCGCGGCCGAGCATCTGTCAGTCGACTGGTTTTTTAGATTGCTTTTTGCGACGTTTTTTTGAACCGTTTGTCGAGCCGGCTTGAGTGCCGTTGGTCGAAGGTGCCACGATGGGTTCTGGAGTTGATTCCGAGTTGGAGGCCGCCGCATCGGAGGCTGTTGCGCTGGAAGCTGTTGCGCTGGAAGCTGTTGCGCTGGAAGCTGTTGCGACTGCCACGGTTGGTTGCGAGCTTGTAAACAGTCGTTTCAATGCGTTTTGCAAATCGACCATCAAGGTAAACATGGTGGGCACCAGAAACAAAGTGACCAGAGTGGCGACGATCAGGCCACCCAGGACGACGCTGCCCAGCCCTCGATAGAGTTCACTTCCAGCTCCCGGAAAAAACACCAACGGCGACAAGCCAAACACTGTGGTCAAGGTCGTCATAAAGATCGGGCGAATACGAGCTTGAATCGCCTTGAGGACAGCATCTCGCGCCGACTCGTTATTTTCGCGCATGAAAATCAGAGATTGGTGAACGATTAGAATCGCATTGTTCACGACTGTTCCGATCAAAATAATAAAGCCCAACATGGTAAGCACGTCCAGCGACTGTTTGGGTATGCCCTGCGCGGCCAGATATAAACCTAACAACTGCAGGCCGATGATTCCGCCCACCGCGCCCATGGGGACGCTGAGAATGATCACGAATGGATAGGTCCAGGATTCAAACAGAGCCGCCATCAACAGATAGGTAATCAGAATCGCCAACAGGAAACTCCAGCGCAGGGTCAGCCATGTTTGTGCGAGCTTGTCAGCGGTTCCGCTCAAGTGGATCTTGTATTGGCTGGTAATCGCACCGGATTCGCGCAAGGGCTCGATCACTTCGCCGTTGATTTTGTCGATTGCGGCTTCCAGCGACATGTTGTCTGGAGGACTGACCCCGATCGTAATGGCTCGTTCACGTTCGCGGTGATGAATCTGTTCCGGTCCGGCGCCCCATTTCACCGAAGCCACCGCATCCAGTCGCACCGGTAAAGGCTCGCCTTGAGTGGCGATGAAGTTCGCGCCGATATCCTGAGTTTGGCCAACGTATTCGCGGTCGCCCATCAGCACGAGGTCAATTTTTTCACCACCGATAAAGTAATCACCGATGTTGGCTCCATCGATCAGTGTGTTCACAACGAAGCCCAGATCAGAATTGCTCATGCCCATTTCGCGAGCTTGTTCAGGGCGGGCTCGTACATGCAATTCAGGACTGGAGAGGTCGAGGCTGGGCTCGGGTCGAGCTTGAGTATCCTCTGGAAAATTCGCAGTAACACCTCGCATGATCTGGCCACCGATGTCCACCAGATTTTCCAATTCGGGTCCGGTGATTTCGATATCGATATTACGACTTCCGGACAGGCCTCGCCCGAACAGGCTGGTTTGAAACGCGGAAACGAACGAGCCGGGATATTTGTCCTTGAGCTCAGTTTGAATCAGCTCGATCAATTTTCGAGCGTTCGCAGGGTTGTGGGCCCGAAGCCCCAGAAAGACACTGCGACTCCGCGCGACATAGAAAAAATCACCGATCGCCGGAAAGTCTGCCGGCAACTCGCTTAGCTCTTCCAGATCCTTGTCCCAATACGGCTTCAATCGAGCTTCAACTGATTGGCCGATCTCACCCAGTTCCTGTGGGTTGTAGCCTGGCGGTGGTGAAATGTTGCAAATCACCAGATTGCGATTGCCACCGGGCAGGTACTCGAGTTCCGGCATCAGCAACCAGGAGCCGCCCAGTGCCGTACCGATCAGGACCAGGACCAGAGCAATTCGACCTGTCACTGTGGCCTGGACTTTTCGATTTGCGCCCACGACAGTCCCAGTCACCAGTCCACCCAGTCGTTGAATGAACTTTTGAATCGGAGTGACTTTATAGTTTTCATCACGTTTGAACGCGCGAGCAGAAACCAGTCTTGCGGAAGCGGTGGGAATCACCAGCACACTTACCAGCAACGAGAGTCCGACTGCGGCACTGATGGCCAGCGCAATGTCGGCGAACAGTTGTCCAGCTTCGCCCTGCAGAAAAATCACCGGCAGAAACACGGCCAGCGTAGTGAGTGTCGATGCGAGAACCGCGCCCCAAACTTCGATTACACCCTGGCGAGCCGCTTCGAAGGGTCCGGCACCTTTTTGATGATATCGATAGATGTTTTCCAATACCACGACGGCGTTGTCGACCAACATGCCCACGGCGAAAGCCAGTCCGGCCAGGCTGATCACATTCAGTGTTCGTCCCATCAGGTTCAGGATCAGGAAGGTTCCCACAACACTGGTGGGAATCGCCAGAGCCACGACCAGGGCGCCTCGAGCAAACCACAATCCGGCAATGATGATCAGTGCCAGAGTCAACAAAAAGAACCAGGGCGAAATCAACACGGCGGCGATTGCCGATCCAGCCAACATCGGTATCCAGATCAGGCTCCGCCCACCGATATGCAAAAACAACATCAGGATAATGACCGTCAGCGCGCTACCGATAAAGATGTTTTGGTTTACCAGGCTGATCGCCGAGTCAATATATTTTGTCTCATCGTAAACCTGACTGAGAACCAGACCCTTTTGATCGAGCACATCATTGTTCAAGCGTTCGACTTGTTCTCGCAAACCTTCCATCACATTGAAGACGTTCGAACCGGACTCGCGCGAGACGCTGATGGCCAGATTTTCGACACCGAATCGTCTCACAAACCCGGTGGGTTTGGCGTGCCCCATTTCCACATCGGCAACTTCATGCAGGTAAATCGGTTGGCCGTTTTGCGTGGCAACGATCTGATTGGCGACTTCTTCCAGGCTGCGAAATTGTCCCAACGTTCGCACGATATAGCGACGCTTGCCTTCCCACAGGTCGCCCGCCGAGGTGTCTTGATTGTCGCCCCGCAAAGCATCTCGAACATCGATCAAGGTAAGACCGCGAGTCGCCAGTTTGCTGGGATCCACGATGACCTTGAGTTGTCGTTGTTGCCCGCCACGGACTTGAGCGTCGCTGACTCCGCTCACTCGTTCCAGCGACGATTCGATCACGTCTTCGGTGAACTTGCGGAGTTTGGGGACGTCCAGTTCGTCCGGCACCAGCGATTGTGCTTCCGGATGAGCGGCCGCAAATTCACTCAGTCGCAGCGTTTCCAAACCGGTCGATTGTGCCCTGAGGACTCTGTCGAGTTCATCGTTAAGCTCTGGATGCTCTTTGCGAAACTGTGCAACTGCTTTTTCGCTGGGCGGTTTGGCACTCAAAATAAACCAGGCGATACTGCGATCGGAATTCGACGACATGCGGATGCGAGGGCGATCGGCGTTTTCAGGATACTCGCGTATTTGCTGCAGTTGACTGTTGACCCGGAGTACGGCCTCGTTCATGTTCGT
>CAZOXC010000023.1:12375-13572 GCA_964583205.1 uncultured Pirellulaceae bacterium
ATTTCACCGCTCGAGTCTGAACACTCGGACGACATTTTGACGATGCCCGAGACACTTTTGAGCTGCTCTTCCTGCTCGTTGACGATTTCCTGTTCAATTTCCTGTGGGCTGCGACCGGGCCAGTTGGTCGAGACCGAAATGATCGGACGTTCGACATCCGGCGAAAGCTGCATTGGCATCTGCCACAGCGCAATCATCCCGAACATCACCAGCAGCAAAACACCGACGGAGACTTTGACCGGGTTATCAATAAAAGGCGAAACTGGATGCATAAAAAGTCACACCAACGAGCAGTGATGGTGAATGGAGTAAATTGATGGTGAACAGAATAGTGTGATGGTGAATGGAGCCTACTGTGAAGAGCCTTCCAGGAGTTTTAACAATTGCCCTGGACGCAATCGCTCGTTGCCGCGAATGACGACTTTGTCACCAGCCGAAACGCCGTCCAGAATTTCTACGCTGGAGCCAATCGATTCGCCCACGGTGACGGTAACCGATTGAGCTTGAAGTTGTCCCTGGTCGTTTTGGCGAGCAATAAAGACTCGGTTGGAATCGTTACCGAGGATCAGTGCATCTTTCGGAATCAATACAACTTCGCGTTGCACGCCCAGTTGCAGTGTTGCACTTCCCAGCATGCCGGGTTTGAGCTGGTAGCCGGATTCGGTCTGCGGGTTGGTTAGTCGGACCACCACGGGAAAGGAACGGGAGCGAATATCGGCCATCGGGACGATCGAATGAACCTTTCCGGTGAACGTTTGCTCGAATCCGTCGATCGTGATCTCGCATTCCTGTTCACTGTTCTGGTCAAGCGAATTTTGTAGTTCGGGCAACAGTGATTGAGGAATCTGCACAGCCATTTCGATCGGATCGAGTTGAACGATTTCGATTATCGGCGAACCTTTGGGTAGCCAATCGCCGACATCGACCATTTTGCGAGTCACCGCGCCGGCAAAAGGCGCTACGATCTGATGCTTGTCGAGTTGATCCAGCAATTGTGAGACGGCCTGTTGTTGAGAGTCCACTCGGGATTGAGCGATTTTAAGTTTGACTTGCTGAGTCGCTTCCAGTTTTTCCCGCGAAGCTTGACTGCTCATAAAAGCCTGCTCGCGCGAAAGTAGCTCGGATTCGGCCGTCGAAAGTTCTCGAGAGGACAGACCGCCGTTGCGGGCTACTCGGCGAATACGGTCGAGATTGTTT
>CAZOXC010000024.1:0-13462 GCA_964583205.1 uncultured Pirellulaceae bacterium
TGACAGCTTTGGTCAACTGCAGTGGAATTCCCCAAACGTTGCCGGAGCGAGTCAAATGAACCTGGATGCGATTTTCTTTGCGGCGGATTTTCCCATGATAAACACCATCGGCAAAATCACCCCGTTCCATGGCTTCGCCATTGGCGACCGCAACCGGATCAACGTCCTCGTCCCAGAAATGATCGATCAGGCTTTTGCGAGGTCGCTGATCGTAGTGCAGAAATTGATCGAGATTGTCCTGCTTGAAAACGACTCGATCGTGAATGCTGGCCGCATCACCTTCTGAATGTTCCTGCTGTCCGGCTGTGATTTTGTCGTGATAAACTTCCGGTCGCCGGCGCATCGTGGCCAGAAAATTCTGACAGATGGATTTCGAATCCAGTTCGTAAAGCCAGCCGCCTCGACTGGGCGTGAACCAGGCGACCATCTGGTCATTGGCCAGTCGAATTTCCGGGTAGCCGTCGAAGTTAAAGTCATCGGCCGAAGCTTCGGCCCAGGCACCAGTCCGGCCGTAAGTTTGGTCAATGCATTTTTCTGCTTCAATCAGGTTTTCGTAAATGGCGTTTCTCAAATGCGGAAGATAAACGCCGCCGAAGGCACCATGCCAGTAAGCACAGTTACATTGCCCGCGATAAAGGTAGTCTCTGGCGGCATCAATCCATTGACCGCTGCGACCTTCCTGGGTTGCCTGTTCCAGCCAGTTGCTGATGAACATCATCCGCGAGTACATTTCGGAAGTTTCTGTGTACTTGATTTTAAAGTTGCGCCAGAAGCCACCACTGATGAAAGAACGAATCGAAGGCCACTCGGAATGACCGGCCAGTCGATGTTCCATGTCATGAAATTCCTGTTGCCGAGATACCGGGTAAGACCATTCAGTCATCTCGCGGTAGCTGGAATCCGGAAAGAAGACTTTGCCGATCGGCGGAGTACTGTTAACGGCCTCCTCCAACGTGCAAGTCTTCAGCCACTCAGAGTTTTCATTGAGCGCCTCGAAAAATCTTTGCAACCAGCCGTTACCATAAACGTGTTCTTTGGTGTCCGGCCAGGTACCGAATTTTTCACCATCATCACCGAACGTGAAAACAGCACCCGGATACTGTTCGCTTTTTTCTCGCAAGTAGTTGATCGTTTCGTGAGGCTCGGCAAACGGGATCAAGTATCGAAGACGTTCGCTTCCCGGGAACACCCGCAACATGCGTCCTTGATCTTCCGTAATGTAATAGCCGTATAGTTCCTCGGAAGGCAGGCCGGCGTTTTGGAAATGAAAATCGTCCAGCACGGTGTAGGCAACACCTGAGCGGGACAGATCGGCAGTCATCGAAGATTCCCAGACGCGTTCTGGAACCCACATCCCTCGCACTTGTGCCTGGAGTCGTCGACTCAGCCATTCAGTGTAACTTTGAATCTGTCCCATTCGATCGCGAGTGGGCAGCATGGCCAGAATCGGTTCGTATTTGGGACCGCCGATGACTTCAATGCGCCGCTCTTCGACCAGCCGGGAAATGCGATCCAGGTATTCGCCGTGATTCTCGTTTAACCACAAAGCCAGCGGGCCGCTGAGATGCAGCGTGAGTTTGAGATTTTCGAACGGCTCGAATACATCCAGAAACGGAACATAGCTATCAATGAAGGCCTGTTCCATTACGCCATCGAAATTGCCAATTGGCTGGTGGTTGTGAATCACCAAGCACAAATTGATATGGGCATTGCTCATGCTTAGGTAACTTTAAATCCCTTTGAATCCGTCGGTTAAATCCTACGGAAGCGCCCTGATCCTGCAAGTTCAAAAAGTTCCTACTCGACAATAGCCTTGGCAAATCGCCCCTCGAACTGAAGGGTAGATAAACTGAGTGAGACAGCAAAGTTGTCGAACACTGCGAAATGGATTCCCTTTCGCCTTCCACAGTGCGCCGGCAAATCCAGATTTTCAGCGAATCTCCAGTGCGCTATTCACGCGTGTTCGCAGCATATTTGCATCGATTTTTCAAATTATGACGACTCGTGGTGTGCCGTAACCTATCTTTGGAGACGTTGTATCCCCACGAAGCCAAGCATGTCAGAAACAACACGCGTTCATCCGCAATCACGACTCGAAATTCCATTGGCATCCAGACGCTATTATTTTGCGCTGGTTGGAATTGTTCTCGTAGGCATTTCACTTTTGGTGTTTTGCACATCACCCAATTTCCAAGCAAACGAACTGTCGGACAGTCCAGCTTCCGTTAGAACGTCACCCTATGGCGGAGATTTTTTGCAGGATTGGGTCGGCGGGTATATCGTGACCTCGCCGCAACAGCAGCAGCTCTACGAGTTGAGTTATTTCAAATCGGTTCAGCACGATCCGGCGCTCACTGGTTTCGAATGGCAGGCCACCAAATACTATCCGCCCGTGTACTCGCCAGCATACTACTGGCTGGTCAGTCCGCTGAGCAACATGAACTATAAGGCAGCCGCGATTTGTTGGTTGTTGTTTTCAATTGCCTGTTTTGGTGTCTGGCTGGTCGTGCTCAAAAAGTTTCAAATTGTTTCGGCCGATATCGTCGGCTGGATCCCCATCGTCGCCGCTTTGTTCGCACCTTTGCTGTATGGGTTCAACATCGGGCACAAGTCCGCAATGATTCTTCTGATCCTGACACTCGCGTATCAATTGTTGCGCAAGAATCGGACATTTGCTGCGGGAATGTGTTGTGGCCTGTTGGCGTTCAAACCGCAATTGATGTTGGTGCTGTGTTTGTTAATGCTGGTTCGTCGAGACTGGCGGTTCTTGAGTGGAGTCGTTGTGTCCTGCTTGGGCTGGCTTGCTCTGATGCTGATGATCAGCCCGGATCTGACGTTGGATTACATCCGCACCTTGTTGTCGACTCAAGGCTATTTGCAAACAGAGGGCTACCAGTTTGGATTGGCGCATTCGATTTGGAGTGGCGTGGAGTTATCGTTGGGTTGGACAGGATTCTCAGGTTGGCTGGGTTTGATTCTGGTCGCAGCGATTCTCAGTTGGCTGGGCTGGCAATCGCGCTTCTGCCAGGATGCCCGAGAGGACAGCTTGGCGCTGTGGTTCTCGATCTCGATCATTGCAACGGTTTTGGTCAGTCCGCACTTCTACTATTACGATCTGACAATTTTGTTGCTGCCGATTGTTCTTTGTCTGAACCTTTGCAAATCGGCTGTTGGCAATCGGCAACTTGAACAACGCCTGACCCTGGGCTTGATCGTGGCCTTTTTTGCGCTGGCGGGATCATTCGCCTGGATTGCCGACCAAGTTGGAATTCAACTGAGTCTGCCTTTAATGTTGGCCTGGATCTATTTGCTAGTGCGGATGATGCGACAGCCGAATGCTAGCGATCGAGAATCAAACATTCGGCAAAAACCAGACGAACTTCGACTGGCTGGCTCTGAAACTTGAGTTTGAGCGACCTTCAATCGCAATCTTCATCTCAACATTGCCGGGGTTTCGTGCGCTCGCGAGAATCCGGCTTCGTTTTTTAGCCGGGGTGTGATGTGGATAGTCCTGCAGCATGAAGTTTGACCATCGCGCACAACAAATTAGATTGATCCTGTCCGACGTCGACGGAGTTCTGACCGACGGAGGAATCCTGTTCGACAACAACGGTGTCGAATCGAAACGATTCCATGTACGAGATGGAATGGGCATAAAAGTCTGGCAAAGATCCGGCGGCACGTTCGGACTGCTGACAGCCAGATCCAGCCATGTGGTCAAGGTGCGAGCGGCCGAATTGGGCGTCGAGCTGATTCGGCAGGGCTTCTCCGACAAGTTGCCGATCGCCAATCAAATCATGGAAGAGCTGAACCTGACCGGTGAGCAAGTTTGTTATGTGGGCGACGATTTGACGGATTTGCGAGTGATGTCGCACGTTGGACTGGGCGTTGCGGTTGCTGATGCGGCAGCGGAAGTTCGCAAAGCCGCGCACCATGTAACCAAACTTTGTGGAGGGCAGGGCGCCATCCGCGAATTGATTGAGAGCATTTTGCAAAGTCAGGGTCGTTGGAAAGAAATGATCGGGTTTTACAGTTAGTCCGCGATGAAAATCGTACCTTGAGAACGGAATCTCGAGGAAGAATGGATCAATGGAATGACACAACACTTTTGGGTTCGATATGGCCTGGCACTTTTCTCTGTGGTCGGTGTCTACTTGCTGTACCAGAATTTCGTCGTGCCTCAGATCGATGGCGACTCGATCAAGGTTGCCAACGTCAATCACTCCGAGATTCGGCATACCAACCCGAAGGATCGATTGCGCCACTTGTTCGGGCCCAGTGCCTGGGAATTGCAGCCTTGCAAGGTGGTTGAGACCAGTCAGGGAACGCTGTTGTTCCAGGAATTTAAGAAGCTGGAAGGCAACCTTGTTGAAATTCGCCCGCTGACAATCGTAGCCGGATTGAACGGCTTCAAGAATAAAGGCGGCAATGCAGAACATCCCTTTATCATTCGTACTCATGATCGAGCGATTCTGGAATTTGATCGCCCGTTTTCGTTGACGGGCGGGATTGGTGAAATGCATGGCGGGCAACTGCTTGGCGACGTTGATATCTATCGTCTTGCCTCGAATGCCCACGATGACGATTCACTCGAGATGCAAACCAGCAATGTTGAAATCGATGCCGATACAATCTACACACTCAACGAAGTCGCGTTTCGCATCGGCGGCAGCCATGGGCGCGGACGACACTTGTCGATCAAGTTATCCGGCTCCGAAGGCTCATCAGAAAAGAGCCCGGTCAAATCGGTGGAGCTGGCCCACCTGGCGTACTTGCACATCAATCGCCAGTCACGGCGGCCGCGCAACCTTGTCGATCCGCTGGACGGGCGCGGTGGTGGATCGTTTGATGCAGCAACCCTGAGTGAGGGGAGTCCGAGTGCGGAAAATCTGGGTGGCCGCTTCAACGACGATGCGCTGGGCTCCATGGAAGTTGCTTGCCAGGGCGGATTTAAACTCGACATGGAAAACCTGGTCGCTTCATTCAAGGAAAATGTGCGCGTAATCAGCACCAAGTCCGGTGACGAACTGGCTTGCGACCAGCTCTGGCTCTATCTGGAACAAAAACAGCCACTGTCAGACGACAATCTACAGACTACTGGAATCTCGGAACCTGGTTCGAGTCTCGATATCAAGCAGATCGTGGCCATCGGCAATCCCGCTCGCCTGATCTCCAAACAAGATGGAGGTCTGGCGCAAGCCGAACACCTGCAGTTTGATTTGCGAGAAAACCGCATCGTCCTGAGAGGCGATCGCCCTGTAGAACTACAACGAGATTCCCAATTCATGCGGGCCAAAGAAATCGAATACCTGGTCAACGAAGATGGATCACTGGGTAATGCTGTGGCGACCGGACCGGGCCGGATTGTGCAGAAACCAGTCAGCGAGATCGACCAGCTGACGGGCGAGGTAACCGAAACAGGTCGTAGTTTCAGTTGCAACTGGACAGGTGATCTTGTCATCATGTCGGAGAACAACAAGAAACGAATTCTGTTGAGTTCTCGATCCGAAATTATGATCGACAATTCCAGCCAGTTGATCGCCGATGAAATCAGCTTTTACCTGTGGCAGTTCAAACAAACTTCAACCGATAACAGCGGGTCCAGCAAATATCGTTACGAGCCGTATCAGTTGTTGGCGAAAGGTAACGTCGATATTCGAACCGACAAACTGGATGGTTTCACAAATGACTTGACCGTTAACTGGCCGCTGCCGGTCGACGCCACTCCGGCTTCTCGCCAGACACCAGGTGCAATACTTTTGCCCGATACGCTGGGTTACCAAAGCGAACCCGCAACCAGGATTCAGGTGACGACAGTTTCGAATCGACGTTACGTAAGTTTGCGACCGACCCTTCAGGAGTCAACTCAGGACAGTTCGCTTGTGAAAATCACAAGTCCCTCGCAAACTCGCAAACTCCGTTTTCGGGGTGATTCGGTAACCATTCGAATGGCGGCATCATCTCCATTGGCCGACGAGAACGGCGAGCAGGATATGAGTGTCGAAGAAATGATGGTCAACGGGAATGTGGTAGTCACGCAAGATTCGCCCGATAGTCCTAACGAGTCGCTGGAAATTCGCGGCGACTCGCTGAAGGCGATTCATCTGGGCAACGAACTGTTCCGTATGAGCGTGATCGGCGGTAACCAGAACGCAGTGGCGATTACACAAGGCATCAACTTGATGGGCTCGGCGATCAACATCGATCAGCAATACAATCGGCTGTGGATCGATGGTCCGGGCCAGATGCAAGTCAGTCGCACCAAGCGGGAAGAACCTGGCCAGCTGCGCGACTCGAACAACGACAAACCGACAACCATCAAATGGCAAGGCGGGATGGTGTTTGATGGCGAGACGTTTTATGTCGAACGCGATGTGATCACCACCACCGAGCGACTGAATGAAGATGGCACGCTGAACTTGATCGAAACCAGTTCTGCCGCACTGAATGCCAAATTGACTCGCCCAGTCAAGTTCGCCGAGCGCTTTGATGGCGAACAAACCGAGCAAGCCAAAGTGGAACTCGATAAAATCGTGTTGGTTGGTTCGGTGGCACAACAAAAGTCAGTATTCTCCAATGCTTCCACCGGTTCGAATCGACAAGCGGCTTCGGTTCAGCCCACGCTGATCCGCATCGCCCAACAGGACTCGACCGGAAAAATCACCGGTATTCAAACCATTCAAGTGCCCACGGCAACTGTTGATACGGCGACTGGCGACATCGAGTGCGCAGGAAAGGGCGTTGTGCAGGGAACCATGGTGGCTCGCAAACGCAGCACGGGTGACCAAAGCAGCGGAAACAATCTGGCAGTCCGGCTAGGCAACAGCAGCAAGGCGCTGGAATACGTACAGGTTAAATTCGATGAGTCACTGAAGGGCAATTTGAATCGCAACGACATTGTGTTCAATGGCAACGTTCGCACGATTTATGCTCCGATCGACGATGCCAGCCTGGAGCTGGATGCCGATTCCAAGCAAGTCACTCAGCCCGGTGCGCTGCGGCTGGTTTGTGATCAATTGCAACTGGTTCAGTGGGAACCGAAAAATTCGGCTGAACCCAAAGTGGAGATGATCGCCACAGGCAACGCTCAGGCCAGTGGCCAGCAATTCGAAGCCAACTCGCACCGAATCAGCTACGACCAGCAAACCGAGAACATTTTTCTGGAGTCCGGCAGCCGTCAGGACGCCAGAATCTATTATCAAAAAGAGGGCACTTCGACTCGAGATCATCTTGCGGCCGAAACCATTCGATACAATCTGGCGACCGGAACCACCGACGTCGATCGTTTCAAGGAAATCGACATCATTCACCAAGGCCCGCTGCTGAATCGCAGAAAGTAGCGCGACGCGCGCTATTCTTTTGAACTCTGCTGGAGCCAGGGGATGGTAAACCGGGCGAAGCGCAAAACTTCATAGGGGTTTTCTGTACCGGTTTCGTAAAGACATCCGATCGACCGATCGGGCAGCACGGTCAGGCAGGAATAGGCTGCCGGTGCCGAAGAAAACTGGCGGGCAATCGGCCAGGTCTGACCCTGATCCTTGCTCATACGTACGGTCATCTGGCTGCGGCTGCTGGTCGAGGCCGGGTTGCTGAAAAACAACGGTTGCCTGGCAAACGCATCGTCCGAGTGCTTGATCAAGCTTGCCTGACAAATCGGTTCAATCAAGGTCTCGTCAAAATCAAACTCCTGCCAGGTCTCTCCACCGTCGCGACTGATGGCGGTGGAACGCTTGCCGCCCAGTTCCTGGTTTTGGCCGTCGGCGGCCCAGTAGTTTCGCATGTTGATCAGCAAGCGACCGTCATGCAGTTCGACGACCTGGCACTCGTCAGTATGTTCACCGACAGTGCCCCCCAGTTGCCAGCTCTGGCCGTGATCGTCGCTGTAAAAAACGTGCGACAACTTGATCCACTTGCCATCTTTCTGCTCACGATGATCGCAAGGAATCACCAGGCGGCCATTGTACTTGCCGCGCGTCATCTGAATTCCGACACCTGGACCCGTTGCGTACCAGCCCCAACCATCTTGTTTGACATCCTGAGTGATTTCGACAGGCGTGGACCAGTTGAGTCCATCGTCTTTACTGTGCGTCATAAAAACTTCATTGTTATTGCGACAGAAGGGCATCCAGATGATTCCTGTTTCCTGATCGACGACCGGGCAAGGGTTTCCGATCGTGATTTTCTCGTCGCCACCCTCTTCATAGATGACTTGCATCTGCGACCAGGTTTGGCCAAGGTCTTCGCTGCGTTTCATAACCAGATCAAGATTTCCATGGTCACTGCTGCCGTCTTTTCGTCCTTCGCAAGTTGCCAGCAGCGTACCGTTGGGCGTGGTGATCAGGCTGGGAATCCGGTAAGTGTGATAGCCATCTTCACCGGCCACAAAGACATCGGTTTGGACAAGTTCACCGGGCGCGTCAACCGTCAACGTAGTCGCCGCTTCGACAAACCCGGGCTCGCGCACATTCGCGCCGGCAAACTTTTCGCCGTCGCCCAGATCTTTCCGGGCATCATTAACATAGCCAAGCAACCTCTCGACAACTTCCGGATGCTGGCTGGCGACATTGTTGGATTCACCGATATCATCGACCAGATGATAAAGCTCCGGTCCATCAAATGACTCGTTTCTACCCAGGCGTTGGCGATTGACGAACAATTTCCAGTCACCATGACGGACTGCGTCCAGGTGCCCTCGAGAGTAGTAGAGAAAAAATTCATGAGGCGATTCCTGGGAATCGCCAAACAGCAGCCCGCCGAGATCCCGACCGTCGATTTTGCGCTCCTGCGGCACTTCGGCGCCTGCCAGTTTGGCGATGGTGGGAAACAAATCGAAACTTACGGTCAGTTGGTCGCAGGCGCTGCCCGCTTTAATGTGTTGCGGCCAACGTGCCACGCAGCATACACGCTGTCCGCCTTCCCAAGTGGTACCTTTGCCGTCTCGCAAGGGAGTATTTGAGGCGCCATGTTGGAGCGCGCCACCGTTGTCTGAAGTAAAAATCACCATGGTGTGTTCATCGATGTTCAGCTCTTTAAGTTTCTCCATGATCACCCCGGTGGACCAATCGATTTCCTCGACCGAATCGCCCCAGGCTTTGTTGGTCGATTGATGGGCGAAGTTGCGACTGGAATACTGTGGCCAGTGCGGCATGGAGTGCGGCAGGTATAAAAAGAACGGTTCATCGCGGTTGTCTTCGATAAACTTTACGGCTTCTTCGGTATAGCGGCGGGTAATCAAGCGCTGATTCGGTTCCATTTCGATGACATCTTCATTGCGCATCAGCGGCAATGGTTTATAGCCCTTGTAGGCTCGGTCCATCTTGCCCATGTCATTGGAAAAAGGGATACCAAAATAGGAATCGAAGCCATGTCGAGTGGGCAGAAATTCCGGCTGATCGCCCAGGTGCCATTTGCCCACGATCGTCGTCGCGTAGCCTTGTGACTTTAAGAGTTCTGCGATCGTGAGTTCGTCCTGACTGATGCCTCGCTGGTTGCCGGGAAACAGCACCCAGTTTCCTTTTTCGTTTTCATGCATACCGATTCGTTTGGGGTAACAGCCGGTCATCAGAGAAGCTCGCGAAGGCGAACACACTCCGCATGTCGAATAGAAACTGGTCAATCGCATTCCGTCGGCCGCCATTTGATCAATGTGGGGAGTGCGATGATTTTCAGAGCCGAAGCAGCCGATATCGGCGTAGCCCAGGTCATCACAAAAGATAATGATAAAATTGGGTTTGCGCTCGCGCTCGGCAGCATTTGTCACGAACGCGGGCCAGAGCGACAGGGTGGCGATGACCAAAACCGTTTTGCTGTTGATGAAACTTTGCATGGCTGCTTAAAAACCGAACTAGAATGGAATAGTTGTCAGGTGTCTGCCGGGCAACAAGAGTCACCATGGTTCCCAATG
This sequence comes from uncultured Pirellulaceae bacterium, assembly GCA_964583205.1. Lineage (GTDB taxonomy): Bacteria > Planctomycetota > Planctomycetia > Pirellulales > Pirellulaceae > CALMEE01. The sequence goes on from CAZOXC010000024.1 coordinate 9,905, forward strand.
TTAGTAATTTTGATTTGACAATCATAGTATTCAAGCTCGGAATCCTGCGTGACGCTGATTCCATTTGAGAAATGACCTGCAGTAGCGAAGATCGATCGGTGGTTGCAACCGAAATCACCAAAAAAAGCCGACTCCACCGGAGCCGGCTTTTTTGTTTTAAATTGTTGATCGTTTCCGAGCCACACAATGGCTCGTCAACGATTCTATTACTTGTTCGTTTACTACCGAGAACCCCGATTGCGAGAGCGCAAGTGGCTAGGACTCAGAGGGCTGCTGGGTGGATGCGGCTCACGAATATTGAAAAGGAGTTGCTCAACAGATCCAGGGTAGTATGAATTTTGACCGGGCCAACCTAACCCGTTGACTTCGTTGACAATCATCTGCAGTCTCAAATCAACGAGTTGGTCCTTGGCATCGCGCCGTTTTGCCAACTCTTGTTCCAGTTCTTCAAGTCGTGCTCGGAGTTGGGCGAGGTTGTTCTCGTGACTTTCAAGTGACAAATCGTATTCTTCGCTTAATGCCTCGCGCAAATCTTCTTCCGCTTGTTTTTTGTCTTCATCAGATTCGGCTTTTTTCAACAGTGCATAGGCTTTGGCGGTTTTGGAATTTGTGCGTGTACTGGGCTGGACTGCCAACTGAGTAGACAACCATTGCGTTTCCGCGAATGGATCGTTGCTTTGCAGTGCTGGAATATAAATTTGTCGCCCACTGTTATCTGGAATAAGTCGCTCGTCATCATGAATCAGTCCACCATCATCTTGAATCAGTCGTCCGTCATCTTGAGTAATTTGGGCACTCCCGTCGACCGTCTGTGTGGGTCGTCGTTCTTGCGGCGGTGTGTCAAAATTGTTCAGATCGTCGAAAGCAGTCTCGTCGTTCTGGGCACGGAAATCCCTGTCCTGGGCACGCAGTTCGGGAATTTTTGGGCCCAACAACAAGGCCATTGCCACCAAGGCACAAATCGAAAGTGAAATAGAGACTCGAAACATGGTATCTCCTTGAGTATGGGGTTTAATTGTTGTTTTGTCTATTTTCGGTTTCATTGGGACTGTCCTTTGGAATGCTATCAAATCGGTCCTGATTGATTGTTGGTGCGGATTCAGGTGAAGCCGGTAATTGATTGGTGAGTTGGTCGCGGACTTCTTCCTTCGAGTTCATCGAGTACGAAGTTGGTGGGCCTGACGAACTGCCTTGTGAATTACCTTGTGAATCCCAGTTGTAGAACAACAGGTCTCTTTCCAGGTCGCTCAGTTTCTGCTGAAAGTCATCATCGCCCATCAGGTTTCTGAGAAGTTCAAATGATTGTGGTGAAGGTGTAATTGAATGGGCTTGCTGCTGTTCAGGCGAGTTCTTTTCAGAAGGCGTCACAGCTGGTGTATCGCCTCCCAGGGATATTGTGGTGCTCAGATAGCCGAGTGTCGCAAGCATCATAACGACTGCAGCGCCAGCCAAACCGAATGAACGTCGACGCAATTTCGCTGAAGATGTATAGGCTCTAGGTTTGCGCCCCTTTTCAGGATGTTGCAGATAAACCAGGTACTCTTCCAGTGAATTATGCAGTTGTTCGGCGGAGCGAAAGCGATCTGTCGGTTTCTTTTCGAGCAACCGATCAACGATACCAGCAAGTTCTCGCGGCACATCGCTGTTCACTTGTCGGGCTGGCGAGTGTGGTTCAGTGCAAATTTGATTCAGCACAGCCATCGGACTATCGCCCCGGAAAGGCACTCGCCCGGTGGCCATGAAATACATCACGCTGCCCAGACTGAACAAGTCGCTGCTGTGGGAAACGTCGCGGCCTTTGGATTGTTCCGGCGACATATAATAAGGTGTGCCAGCCAGCCAGCCGGTTTGAGTCATGGCTGCATCGTCCGCTGCCCGAGCCAATCCGAAGTCGGAAATCATTACTCGACTAACGTCCTGTTCCATCAGAATATTGGCGGGCTTGATATCGCGATGTACCAATCCGTGTTTATGAGCGGCTTGCAGGCCCGCCGCGATTTGCAGAGAGATTCGCACTACGTCTTTGGTGTCCAGTGGCCCGTGCTGATCAACGTATTCCTGCAGAGACTGGCCGGCCATCAAGGGCATCACGATGTAGGGCAGTTTGGCGTCGGCGGCGACCAGGTGAATTGGGTTGACGTGAGCGTGCACGACTCCGGCGGCGGCTCGAGCTTCTCTGGCAAACCGCTTCCGCGCCGTTCCATTGCTTGCCAGATGAGGCGACAGCACCTTGATGGCAATCGAGCGGTTCAAAGTATTGTCGTAGCCCTTGTAGACGACACCCATGCCGCCACGCCCGATCACTTCTTCGATGTCATACTGGCCGATACGACCCAGCATCTCAGGATGCTTGGCGGGATCAAGAATCGCCTGATGAGTCACTTCTTCCAGCGTGTCTTGAGACTGCACCGTTGCCACGGAAGTCATTTCCAAATTCGGTTTCCATTCGGGAAGCTCCACGTCCGCCAGATCGTCCTGTAGAAAATCAGATGCCTTTTGCCACCAGTCAGCTTCAGCCGCAATTTGTTCAAGTTGCTGACGACACTGGGGGCATTCCTGGAGGTGGCGTTCGGCTTGTTCACTGAATTGAAACTTCAGATCGCCTGAGGCGGCCGAGTTAATCATTCGATCGAATTGGAGATGGTTACTAGACATGGTTCACCGTTGTGTTTGTCTGTATCACGGGTCGGTTAATTGACCGTTTCGTTTAAAGTGTTTTGAACTTCCTGTTTGAGACGAGCCATGATTCGCGAGCGTGCGATATAAACGGCTCCTCGGCTCAGCCCCAGTTCCGCTGCGACTTCTTCGACCGGTCGGGCTTCCACAGCGGTTTGCCAAAACGCCTGCCAGGTATGGGGTTTGAATTGACCCTGTATCCGGTTGGCGACCAGACGGAAAATCTGTCGTTCCAACTGCCGGTCAAATTCGTTGTCCCGGCCGTGTTTGTCCTCGATGGATTTGAATAATTCTGAATCACGACCCGTCATTGGCCGGCGATTGGCTTTTCGTAAAAAATCGATGGAGAGGTTCTTGGTGATGCGATACAGCCAGCCACGAAATTGGCCTCGCTGCGGATCATGCTCCCAGCGGTCGATCGACTTGGTGACACGAGTCAATACTTCCTGCGTAACCTCGCTGGCATCTTCGTGGCCCAGTCCCTGTTTGCGAGCAGTTCGGTAGATCACCGAGTGGTAAATCGCCACAAACTCGTCCCAGTGCTGAGAGCTGTCTGCAGATTGCAGTTTCATAATCAAGCTGACCCGAGTATCCAGGTCTTTTCCGGAAGGGTTGTCGCTTGCCACTTGAGTGCCTGTCAATTTACTGCCTGTGGTTCGTTTTATTTGCCAAAACGATGACTTTGCTGGAAGGAATTTAAATCCTTCAATCTACTTCACGGCCCGGAATTCAAGATCTTTCAGTGTATTCGCTATCTGCTTCGGGAATGCCAGCATTTTCGGCTGTTTCGGATCAATGTTGTCGAAAAAATGCCTTCGAGTTATCACATTTGATACTGCCGGAGAAAATTTACAGAGAATCCGGACAGGGATGGAACCCATT
>CAZOXC010000025.1:0-13449 GCA_964583205.1 uncultured Pirellulaceae bacterium
CCCAGCCATCACGCCAAACTCGCACTCCATCCCAACGCTCTTCCTGCTGTCCCCATTTCTTGTCATCTTCATAGGTATGCGGAATACTCTCCAACACCAGATTCGTAATCAGATTATTGATATTGTCGCTGGCGTCGACCGGTTCATCGAGTTTCGCATCAAGCTCGCCTGACTGACCAGTCACTTGATCAAAAGGAACAACAACCGAATTCGTGTTGCCGGATTGCGACTGATTGGTCTGCGGTCCAACCAGAATCGGAAAGTTCTGCGGTTGAGAATTCGGTTGCGAGTCTTGCGCAATCGAAGTCACCACTCCACTGATCCCGATCAGTAGAGCCATAGCGAGTGTTCGCGTTTGCTGGTGAAAGCCTGGCAATGAATCGTCTTTTGAAAGTCGCAAAATGGTCCAAGTCGAATTGGCTCGTTCCGGCAATGGATTGAGCAGCCGAGACTACTATTTTATCGGCGAATTCTGCTCGGAGCATTCAGATCCTTGCTCAACGCCCATTTTTAGGGCCGATAGCACCAGAAATATCAGTCGACTTCTTGATTCTCGCCGACTTTGAGGGACCGACAGCCCGAATTCGCCTTGATTCAGGGGTGCAGCAACCGGCCTTCCATGCCACCGCTGACCACAAGATTCTGGCCGGAAATGTGCCCCGCGACTCGAGGCGACGACAAGAACACAACGGCATTGGCAATGTCCTGCGGAGCTGCAACTTTCTTCATGGCGATCGTGGACAGTGCTTGTTCAAGCGCCGATTGATCGTTGGCAAATTTTTCGGTCATCGGCGTGAGTACCCAACCCGGGCTGACCGCATTTACTCGGCCCTGGCCAGCCAGCGTGACGATCTCATTTTTCAGAGTGTTCATCAGGCCGCCAATCATCCCGCTTTTGGCCGAGGCATAGTCGGCATGTCCAGCTTCGCCAAAAACTCCAGCCGTCGAACCAATCAACACGATCGAAGGATCAACCAGCGCACTGTGTTTAACCTGCTGCAAAAATCTGCGACAACTCAAAAACACAGAAGTCAAATCAACATCGATCGTTTCCTTCCATTGATCAATTGTCATCTCGGCGACCGGAACAAAACCGGGCGGCCAAACGCCGGCGTTACAAACCAGATGGTCAACTCCAGAGAATCGCTCAGCGATCCGGTCGAACATGGAATTGATCGAGTCCTTGTTTGTCAAATCCGCCTGAATGGCCAGCGTCGCCGGTTCGCCCAATTCGTCGATCAAGTTTTCGGCCTGTTCTTGATTCCGATTGAAGTGTACAACCACATTGGCTTTTTCAGCAGCAAACGCGCGGGCAATCTCCTGACCGATGCCGCCACTGGCCCCGGTCACCAGCACGGTTCGTCCGGCAAGCCCAGTATCCATACTTGTCCCCGTTAGTTAATGCAGTTCCCAGGCGTGTTTGAAACGCAGCGTACCATCTTCGCCATAACCGAACGTGTTGATTTGCGGGCCGGTCACTTCGAATGCCTTTCCCGGCTGCCGGCGATCAAGAAAATCTTCGATCTCGGGACCGTAGATGGCCACATTGAGTGTGTAGGCACCCATCAATAGCGGCAATTCCGGCATGTGTACAACCAGCGTCTTGCCGGGCGGTTCCAGATCAAACCGAAAGTCCTGTAAGCGGGTCGAGAAGCCACCCAGCACACCGGTTCGCGGCGATTCCAGGAACACTCGAACTCGCACATCCTTCATCATCTCTTTGGCTTCGAAGTCAATTTCACCGCGCAGTGTCTGCCCGGTCTGAAACTGGGATCCGCCATCTTCCGGATTGATCACCCGAATATCTTTGATGGAAACGACCGTCGACCGGCGCTCCCGCTGCCGAGGTTTGGGCTTGTCTTCGATAAGAATTTTCTCGTACAGCGCCGCCCCTTCTGGAAAACCGCCGTCGTAGATCATCCGGTGCTCCTGCATCACAATCGCCCGAGTAGCAACTCGGTTTAATTGTCCGATAGCGTGGGAAACAATGATCAGGCACAAACCCTGCTCAACCAGATTGAGAATGTGCTTAAAGCACTTCATGCGAAAACCCACATCGCCGACCGCCAGCACTTCATCGATCAAAAGGACTTGCGGCTTCAAATGTGCGGCCACTCCGAACCCCAAACGCAGGCGCATTCCTGAACTGTAAGTTCGCACCGGCTCATCGATCACATGTCCCACCTCCGCGAACTCGATGATCTCGTCAAAACGCTCTTCGATTTCGCGGCGGGTCAGCCCCAGCAGGGTGCCGTTAACAAATACATTCTCGCGACCAGACAAAATCGGATTGAATCCCGTGCCCAACTCGATCAAGGCTCCCAAGCGACCTCGCACAGTAATTTTTCCAGTATCGGGCTTGAACAAACCGGCCAGCATTTTCAACAAGGTGCTTTTGCCGGCGCCATTGGGCCCCAGCAGCGCGACGCATTCGCCAGGCTTGATCTGAAAAGAAACATGATCGACAGCAAAGAATTCGCCTCGACGCAATTTTTTTCGAGACTCACCGCTCCGCGCTGTAAACTCGCTGAACAAGTCCTGAACCCCGTAGCGCAACGAACGTTTCAGGTTACGACAGTACTTTTTCGAGACGTTGTCGACTTTGATTGCAAATTGATTTTCGGCCATAGTTCACCTAACTGGATACTCGCTCCACCAGGACTGGAACTGAAACTCGAAACACGATCAGCCCCAGGACGCACAGCGGAATTGCCACCAGGCCATACACCAAAGCTGTCGTTGCGTGCATCGATTCCCCCAACACCAGCAGGTCTCTGGCATACAGCAACAAAGGGCTTGCCGGGTTACACCAGTTGAATGGATGGACTGCCCATTCAGACACAGTTTCGAAGGGTGGCGGCCAAACGATCTGTGTTGCCAACATCCACAAGGGCAGGGCCACCACCAGAAATTTTTCAACATCCTGATAAAGCATACCCATCGGCATCAGAAAACAACCCATGCCAACCGACAGAAACACCAACAGAACTGCGCAGACCGGTACCAGCAATGTCGAGAACTGCACCCCGCATCCACACCAGATCATAAACGGAATCAACACCAGACTACGCACGGCAAGATTGAAAAAGGTTTCAAACACACCAACCATCAGTACTGACTCGCGAGGAAAACGCAACTTGCTGAGCATGTGCTTGTTCGACTTGACGGATTTAAGGGGAACCTGCAACCCTTCAATAAACGCCTGCCACATCACCATTCCGGCCAATACATAGATGATGTACTTGTCACCCAGACTCTCAGCAAAATTGGTAACGCCGCCATTGGACAAAACCACCCACAGGGCAGTGTTAGCGAGCGGCGGCAGAAAGGCCCAAAACAAACCCAGCACCGTCTGCCGGTACAGGCCTTTGATATTTCGCACAAACATTCGCCAGGCCAATGTGCGACCAGACCAGATGGAGCCCGCAATTTCCAGGATCATCTTTATCGGATTTCGCAGTGGCGACTCGGGCGTAAATTCAATCAGCGCAAACTGATCAACCGAGCCATTCGAGCTTCCGCTCGAATCGTCATTTGGAAACACTTGTTGTTCGTTTCTGGTCAAACTGCTCGAACCCAATCAAGACTTGCAATACGTCATTTTAATGAATCGACCAAGTACTTGAGCAGTACGCAGTAAAACACTGCAACCTGCCTAAATCCACAAAAAAACCCGGCCGAAATCGACCGGGTTTGTTCATTTTTAGTGCCTGTGAAGCTTACTGGGCTTCGACAAGCTTATTTGTCATCAGATGGAGTGATTTTGACTTCTACGATAGCTTCCGACTCCATTTCCATTTCCATGCCTTGCACTTCCATGATCATGATCATCTTTTGCGTTGACTTGGCACCAATCATGTAGCCGGCATTGTTGTCGAACCAGACTTCACCAGTTGATTCCTGATCTTCCAATTCCACGCTTCCGCCAAGTGCATTTTCACCCGCTTCGATTTCAACTTCTGAAGAAGTCGAGATCTTATGGATCTTGTTACCGTTGACTTCCTCTTCGCCAATGTATTCGTAGTCTGTTTTGACAGCCATGTTCATCATTGGCGTATCAATTTTGTTCTCGTTTGCCCAAGTCACACCACCGGAGGCAGGATCTTCAGGTAAAACCAGAGACGATTGATTGACTAACTGTTTGAGTGCATCGGCATTCAAACCGTTGGCACCCATCATGCCACCTCCTGCAGATTCGATTGCATCAATAACATCCTCGGGGATTTCCACATCAGAAATTTCACCACGAGCATTCATAACGAACTTGATTTCAGCATCAATCACTGGCTCGATGGTGGCCGCCATTTGTGCTGCCATTCCGTCAGCTTCTCCATCGTCACTGTCGTACTCAATTTCCATCATTGGAGCTGCCATACTCATGGTCATCCGGGTAATGACCTGGGTGATGTTGAACTTGTCGCTGTCAGCTCCGGTGACTTCCCAAGTCATGTAGGTACCCTGCTCAATGGGAATTTCCATTTCGGGTTGTCCCGGCACGTTCATGTTTTGTTGCTGGTCCTGCGTGATTTCAATATTGAACTTCTGGCCCTCTTTCAAGTTCCAGCGCAGGGTCTTGTTCTGAGCGGCCAACGGCGATGCAGCCAAAAGTGACAACACCAATGCAATTGCCACTCCACGGTAGTTTTCTAAACGCAGTTTCATCAAATGAACCTTTCGATCTGCGAAGTGTTGATTCTTCCTGTCAACAACTTCATCGGTTGTTTGTGTTACGATTTGAAACGATCTGATTCGACGATCTAAATCGACTGTGCACAAGCACCATCTGGATCGAACACATTGTTGTTAATTTCCGCACACAGCCCTTTGTGCGGTACATTGAGCTTGATTCAGGAAGCAATTTCCTGAGTTCTATAGTAGGAGTCCAAATCCCGGCTGAAAAGAGCCGATTGGAACTCGCCCAAGTTATACAAAAAAAAACAGACAAATGTTTCAACTTGGCCGCCAAGATTCTCACGAATCAGTAAATTAAAAGACGAATTCTCAAAAACCCCGGCCCAAACACAAACCTGGGGTTTCGGAGCCTAGTCCCAGTCGCCCAGACCACCCGACTGATATTCGGTGACCGTACCTTCAAAGAAGTTGGTTTCTTTCGCCAAATCAATCGTTTCACTCATCCATTTGAATGGGTTCGGGCTGTCATATTGAGCCGTCAAACCAATACGTTCCAGCCGACGGTCGGCGATGTGCTGGACGTAATCACGGAACAAGTCCGCGTTCAGCCCCAATACACCATTCGGCAGACAATCTTTGGCGTAAGCGATTTCCAGTTCGACTGACTCGCGAATTCGCTCGATCATCGATTGCTGGAATTCTGGAGTCCAGGCCTCTGGATTCTCCGCCTTGATTCCATTGATCAAATCGATGCCAAAGTTCAAGTGAATCGACTCGTCGCGCAGGATATATTGAAACTGCTCGCCAATTCCAGGCATCAAGTTTCGGCGGCGGAAGGAAAGGATCATCACGAAACCGGTGTAGAAAAAGATCCCTTCCATGATCACATAAAAACCGATCAGGTTTTTCAGCAAAGTCTGAATCCCTTCCAGCGTTTCAGTTGTGAAGTCGGGATCAAGCACCTCTTTGGTGAGTTCCATTTCGAACGCGTCTTTACGAGCGATCGCCGGAATCTCGCGATACATGTTGAAGATCTCGCCTTCGTCCAAGCCCAGACTTTCCACCACATACAGGAAGGTATGCGAGTGAACGGCTTCTTCAAATGCTTGACGCAGCAAATACTGTCGACACTCGGCATTGGTGACATGCCGGAAAATCGCCAATACCAGATTGTTGCCCACCAGGCTTTCCGCTGTGGAGAAGAAGCCCAGATTTCGCAGAATCACTTGACGCTCACCATCGGTCAACTGATCGCTGCGCCAGATTTCGATGTCCCGGTTCATGGGAACTTCGGTGGGCATCCAGTTGTTGGCACAACCGTTTTCATAATGCTCCCAAGCCCATTTATACTTGAGTGGCATCAACTGGTTCACGTCGACTTTGTGGCAATTCACCAGGCGCTTTTCCGCCGCGCTGATACGACTTGAACTACCAGCCAATGCTTCCGTTTCACGAATATCTGTTGCCATGTCGTTCACTCCTTACAACATGTTAATAATTGAATAACCGAATTTCCTATTGGCATGCTTCACAGTCAGGATCTGACATGTCACACACCTGCCGTTCGGGAAGTTGATCCGAATTGGCATCTCCCTGTTGAGCACCCTCACGCTGAACGTCGATATCATTGGAAGGGCTGACGTTCTTCATCCACTTGGGCTGAAGGCCGAAGCGATTTACGTCTACCGTCGATTTTTCGACATTGGTTGCACCCACGGATCGCAAGTAGTAGGTGGTTTTCAAACCCATATTCCAAGCCATCATGTACATCTCGTTGAGCTTTTTGCCGCTTGGCTGATCCATGTAGAGATTCAGCGACTGGCCCATGTCGAGCCATTTTTGACGACGACTGGCACACTCGATAATCCACTTCGGATCGATTTCAAACGCCGTGGCGTAACGAGTACGGATGTCTTCCGGCAGGTACTCGATGTCAGCCAGAGAACCATCAAAGTACTTGAGGTCTTCCAGTGTCTGCTTATTCCACAGCCCACGTGACTTGAGTTCATCAATCAGGTTAATGTTGACCTGAACAAATTCACCCGACAGGTTACTTTTGACAAACAAGTGTCGGTAAGTCGGTTCGATCGACTGAGTCACACCAATGATTGTCGAAATGGTAGCGGTCGGCGCGATTGCCATCACGTTGCTGTTACGCATTCCGTGGCGAGCCACCTGATCGCGAACCACTTGCCAATCCAGCGTCATCGATCGGTCCATCTCCACCGACATGCCGCGTTCCTGGTCCAGCAATTCAATTGTGTCGATCGGCAACATGCCTCGGTCCCATTTTGAACCAGCGTAGGTTCCATAAGTACCACGCTCTTCGGCAAGCGACGAAGAAGCCAGAATTGCAAAGTAAGAAATTGCTTCCATACTGCGATCGGCGAATTCAACAGCTTCAGTGCTGGCGTAACTGATTCCACTTGCAGCCAGTGCATCCTGAAAACCCATCAAACCCAAACCGACCGGACGATGTCGCAAGTTCGCATTGCGTGCCTCGTCAGTTGGATAAAAGTTGATATCGATCACATTATCCAACATGCGTACCGCTGTAGTGACGGTTTCACGCAAGCGCTCCAAATCGAGCTCGCCATCTTCAACATGGGCCAACAGGTTAATCGAGCCCAGGTTGCAAACGGCCGTCTCGTCCGATGATGTGTTGAGCAGAATCTCGGTGCACAAGTTACTACTGTGCACCACTCCAGTGTGATCCTGCGGAGAACGAATGTTTGACGGATCCTTGAAAGTAATCCAGGGGTGCCCGGTTTCGTAAAGCCGAGTCAGCATCTTCCGCCACAACTCGACCGCATTCAACTGGCGATGCATCTTGATATTGCCCAAGGCTGCCTGCTCTTCGTAGAAGCAGTAACGCTCTTCAAAGGCCTGCCCCACCAGATCGTGCAAATCCGGAACTTCTTCCGGACTGAACAGTGTCCAGGTGCCCTTCTGACTGACTCGCTTCATAAACAAGTCAGGGATCCAGTTGGCTGTGTGCATGTCATGAGTTCGGCGACGATCATCCCCAGTGTTCTTGCGGAGATCCAGAAACTCTTCGATATCCATGTGCCAACTCTCCAGGTAGGAGCACACAGCACCCTTTCGTTTACCACCCTGATTGACGGCAACCGCAGTGTCACTGACCACTTTCAAGAAGGGAATCACGCCCTGGCTGCGACCATTGGTACCGTTGATGTGAGCATTGGTCGCCCGCACATTGGTCCAGTCATTGCCAAGCCCGCCAGCCCATTTGGAAAGTCGGGCATTGTCTGAAACGACCTTGAAAATATGATCCAGATCATCACTCGTCGTACTCAAATAACAGGAACTGAGTTGAGGATGACAGGTTCCCGAATTAAACAGAGTCGGTGTGGCCGAAGTAAAACGGAAACTCGAAAGCATTTCGTAGAATTCGATCGCCCGCTCGGTGTGTTTTTCTGATTCACCCAGAGCCAGGCCCATCGAAACTCGCATCCAGAAAAACTGAGGCGCCTCGATACGTCGACCTTCGACATGCAGAAGATATCGATCGTAGATCGTCTGCAGTCCCAAGTAAGGAAATTTTTCATCACGCTCCGGAACCAATGCCTGAGCAATTCGCGGCAAGTCAAAATCACGCAACTGTGGGTCAATACGCCCCGCGTCGATTCCAACCTCGAGATAATTTTCAAACTGATTGCGGTACAGCGCGACCAACTCGCCGTTAACTGCCGACTGACCCAATGCCTGGCGGTAGATGATGTTCAGCGCCAAGCGACCAGCCACTCGGTCATAAGCTGGATCCAGCTCAATCCGCGAACGGGCAGCCAACACCATCGCGTCAGCAATCTGGACCGGTGTAATGCCGTCGTAGAATTCCTTGCGAACCTCTTCTTCCAATTCCTCAATGGAAACATTATCAAGTCCGCGACAAGCATGCTCCAATTGCTGACGCAAACGACCCAGGTCCAGTTCTTCGGATTCCCCGTCTCGCACGACCGTCAGTGCAGGGACTTCTGGAACTGCAGTGCCGGGATGCTCGGCGGTTCGTCGCGCTCTTGCACGAGCTTGTTCATCGCGGTACAGGATATAACGACGAGCAACCGAGAAGAATTCGTTACGCATCAACTCGCGTTCAACTTCGTCCTGGATGGTCTCGACCTCAGCACCAATTTCAACATTGGCCAATTGTGCAATCTGGTCGACGACCTCGTCCGTCATCTGCTCAATCTTGGTCTGCAACATCGAGTCCAGCTCGCTGGGCTGGATCAAACTTTTTTCTGCACAGAATGCCTTTTGCATGGCTCGCAAAATCAGCACACGATTAAAGGGCACAGTTCGCCCATCGCGTTTGCGAACTTTCAACAATTGGTCAACAGCATTCAACATGGAAATTCTCCTTCAATCCTTTGTTATCACGTTGGCTACCATTCCGCATTCAATGCATGAATCCGCTGCCCCATGGCATCCGAAATCCAAACAAGCGAAACAGGTGCTTCAAACCAAATCCTTGATATCTGACACCTCGACACGATTGGTCTGGAAAAAAGATAATCCGGACAGCGCGACGCCGATTGAATCAGCTTCCCTGCTGTAACCAATTGTCGATTTATCAGGGCCCGAGGAATCAAAAACACGGGATTTACCCATGATGACTCCCAAGCCACATCAAGTCGCGCTGATCAGAACCCGTACCGGCACTAGCCGCCGATCGCCGCTGCCTACAGAGTCGCCCGAGCCTAAACTACCTGTTTTAACAAGACTCGCACCCGACCATCATGTAGATATTCTGAAGACATTCTGGCTGAAGGAAAATTCCATTACCGAATCAAAGATGACAGCTTTTTTTCGGCTATTCTGGACTCCCGCAGCTCACTGAGCTTCAAGGTCCCGCTTAGCGGTGGGCCCCAATATATCGTTGTTGTTGGACCTGTCAACACAAAATATTGTGCTTTCACTCAACATTGTTTTAATCGACAGCAATAAGCGAAATGCTAATTTCTTCTTTACAATTTGGCTTTGAACTCTCGAAATTTGGTCCTCGCCAGTTCAAAATTTCAACTGCGAAAATGTGCTAGCCTGCGGCCCGACTCAACCACACAACAAACATGAACAACTGGCGATTGAATTTGGAGAAGCTTGTTTCTGCAAGTCAATTCTCGCCTTCGCAGCTTGTCAATTTTCGTTCCAGCATTCGAAATGAAATCCTCGAATCATCGGAACATATTCTAACGCCGAATTTTGACAGTCTGAGTTCAAATGACATCCAAGCGTTGATGAACATCTACGATCAGCGTTACTTCGACTGCAGTTGCCGAAAACTCATTGCACAAAATGAAGAATCACTTTCCTTTCGTGTTTCCACTCGCATGACCAGCACCGGCGGCAAAACCACGATCGAGGTTGTGGACGAACAAGTGGCCGGTCAACACGATGCAAACAGACCGCCAGGCAATCAAGCAGGCAATGGCAGGGCGTCCAACAAAAAACCGCAAACCCAGTTCAGCAAGTTTCCTAAACGGAAATACGAAATTGCCGTCTCAGCGACCCTGCTGTTTAACTCGTTCGAGTCCACTAAACGCCCACGCAAGTTTGCCGGCCGGCGATCGTCGCGCAACTCCGTTCTGGTCGCCGGCGTTGCCTGCGCCGATCGACTGGACGCCTTGCTCAGGATTTTCGAACACGAACTGTTGCACTTGATCGAATTCCTGCTGTGGAACGAATCGAGTTGCTCGAAAAGCCGGTTTCGTGAAATCGCTGGACGGCTGTTCGGCCACCGCCAATCCAACCATCAACTGATCACACCGACCGAGTCAGCCGAACTTAAACAGGGAATCACTGTGGGCGACTTTGTCGAGTTCATCCATGACGGTCACAAGTACTTTGGCTACGTCAATCACATCAGCCGCCGCGCCACCGTTCTGGTTCCACACAAGGGCGGAGCGCGATACACCGATGGAAAACGCTATGCAAAATTCTATGTACCCCTGGGGCACCTGAAGAAAGGCCTGTAGTTTCCAGAAACTGGCGACCCGCTTTTGCAGCCTCAAGAAACAAAAAAGCGACTGAGTTTTCACTCAGTCGCTTTGAATTTTTAAGCAAGAACTTTTCAAGCAACTTTGCCGATACCGGTTAGAACTTGTAGCGGTACCCAGGAGTCGTTGAAGCAGGAGTTGGCTCGACAACATTCGCCGGCGTTGTAGCAGGCAGAGTCGGGCGAGTTCGCACAATAGCTGTACCCGCTGAACCATTCAGATTGTATTTCTGTGCGTATACCTGCTTGTAGCGAACTTGGCGCTGTCCGTTCATTCCCAATCGAGTTCTGGTGCTTCCGGAATGACCAGCGAACCCGCCGTGGCCGCAACCGCCTCCACAGCCGCAACCGCTTCCACAGCTACTTCCACAACTGCCTCCACAGCTACTTCCACAGCTACTTCCACAGCTACTTCCACAGCTACTTCCACAGCTACTTCCACAGCTACTTCCACAACTGTTTCCGCAACTGCTTCCACAGCTACTTCCGCAGCCGCCTCCACAACTACTTCCACAGCCGCAGCTACTTGAACCATATCCGTTTGAGCAACCGCCATAACCGTTTCCAGTTCCGAACAGTTGAGTCAGAAGACATTTGGACTTTTGTCCGCCAATTTGCCGTCCTTGCAGGCAATCATTCTCCAAACAGTATCCAGTTCGAGGGTCATAAGGCAGACCACCAAAGCCGTTGTTGCAGCAGTTTGAATTGCCCGCATAGGCCGGACCGCCAGTGGCAACACCTGGGCTGCTCCATCCTGGTGAGGGGCTTGTAAGAGCGCTTCCTGCACCGCCTCGAGATGAACTCTGGGCGGAAGCTACGTCAGTGATTACCAGCCCGATAACGGCAACGGTAACAATACAAAGAGCAGTACGAATCATTTGGATTTCTCCGGTCTACGTTGGAATTCAAGGTTGTTCGACTGGGACCCATTATGGTCAGTGCAAAGTCGAAAGCAACAAATCTAAGTTGTAGAAGGTCAAGTTTCAGACTTTGCGAGTCTGTGAATGCCTGAACCTTCACGGAAAATATAGGTCACGGAACCAGTTGACTGGCAAGTCGCAGGTTCTGGGGAGAGCTCGCTAACAGATGAACGGACAGCCAAACGGGATTTTCCGATTGAGACGGTTGTTCAACTACCTATTCACGCTGCAAGTCACGCTGCAACTCAATTTCACAACGATTAACGGCCTGGATTTTCTGCAGAACCAATTGCTGACCTTCAATGCGGGACTCCAGCACGTAGCTCTGTTCGGCTTGTAGGGGTACTTTCTTTTCGATATCAAAGCGGAATTCGCCGCCACCTTCATTTTTCTGAATCGTGACGCTGGGGGTCGGTTGGTTGTCCTTCTCCGCTTGATCCAGATAGGACTGTTTCACAAATTCGTCGTCAAAGCGGGCTTCGGTCTTCACGATCGCCACGTTTTCATTCTGTTCGGCAAAGCGACACTGATAATAGACTGAATCAACCGACTCATCCTCCACCGCACTTTGCTTCCAGTCCTGACCGATTTGAATTTCCTCGCCCGGGTAGCGAACCACAACTTGAGTCATAATCTTCAAGATGTCCTGATGACGACTCGAGGCGACTGGATCATTGCCTTCTTTCAGCTTGTCGAAAGTCATTTTTCCATAACGATCCAGGCGAATCAGGGCCGTTGAATTTCCCAAAGCCTCGATTGCCTTCACAAGAGAATCTGGAACGTTTTCGGTATTTCGACCGCTATCGCTGTGTGCCTTGACCAACACAGTGCCATTGATGACTTCAAATTCCGTCGAGACGACATTCTGCTCAACCAGATAGTCGAGCGCCTTGGTGCCAACGATTGTCCAAGTGACATTGAATCTGGAATTCACTTGAGACTGAAAGTCGTTGGCTGCGAGTCGATTTTCCTGAGAAATCTCCTGCTCGATTTTCAAGTTGAGCTGATCTCCTTCGAACAGATCCCAAATCAGCGTGTTGACTTGCCCAGAAGCCGTTGTCGCCGACAGAACAGCCAACAAGGCCAGACAACTCCCGGTTGCCACACATCGCTTCAGAAAGCTAACCAGGCATGGAATCAGGGTGGTAGTGCTAAACGATCTCATTTGGCCGACTCATTCTTTTGCTAGGTAACGGAGAATGGTTAACGTGAGTTGGTTGCAAACGTGAAATAATTTCAACGAGGTTCAATAAAAAAAGCCCGCAATTGCGGGCTTGGGTATTTTCAAGTTCTTTATGAGGGACTTGCTGGCGGTGGAACTACTGGAGGAACCACAACTGGCGGAACCACAACTGGAGGCTGAACAACGCCACCGTCGAAGTCGTCATCGTCGTCAATTTCGTCGATAACCTCAGCAAGGACAAGACCGCCGACTGCCAAGCCAACCAAATCGCCAATGCCGCCAAAACCGCCGCCAAAACCGCCGCCGCCACCACCGAAGCCGCCACCACCGCCACAGCAATCGCCACAAGCACCAACTCCGCAAGAGCCGCCACAAGTATCGCAGCCGACATGCTCTTCCTCGATGATGATTTCCTCATGCATGATTGGAGGACCCATGACTGGTTCTGACAAAATCACTTCGCAAGAGTTGCAGATACCGCCATCCTGCGTTGAAGTCGAGACAAAGTAGGTAGAGGCTTCAGTTGAAGAAATCTGATCTCCAACCACTTCCAGACAGAAAGTAGCAACACCGTGAGGCCCTGCTGAAACAAAGTCATAATCGCCAGGCACAACGCCCGCCATCACAAAGTTACCATCTGCATCTACAGGAGACTCAGATACCAAAGAACCTTGCTGGTAGACATGCACGCTGTTCCCAGT
>CAZOXC010000026.1:0-13264 GCA_964583205.1 uncultured Pirellulaceae bacterium
ACTGTTGACGGACTTAAATGGTGATAACCTGACTCGCCGAATCGAAGCTGCGACGGCCATGTCGAGATTGGGAATCGATGCATCGCCAGCTTCAATCAGTCTGGTAAAGTCACTGGGCAGTGACGATCAATCCTTGAATAACTGGATTGTCAGCGCACTGGAGAATTGCGGTGCACCACCTGAAGAACAACTGGATGAATTGTTGCAAATTGCTCGAGTTGATTCGCCCGAACAACAATTCTGGGCGTTGACACTGATTGGCCGATTGGAGCAGGTCGCAGGGTCCGCTTGCAATGAACTGTGTCAAATCGCCGAGCGTCTGTCTGAAAACGAGCCCGCCCTGGATTTGTTGCGCCGAGCCATCTGGGCTATCGGAAAAGTAGAACCGGAATCGGTCGAAAGCTTGCCCACCCTGCAACGAATCGCCGAGCGCTGCCCAAGCCTGTCAGGAATCATCGAAAGAAAGCTCGGCAGAAAATAATGCTAGCGGTCTGAAGCGGTAAACAGGTTATGGCACATCGTTTCTCGGTCTGCCCACACTGCACTTGGGGTATTCAGCATGCCTCTTTTACAATTCCCAACACGGATTAAGGGAATGAACATGAACGGCAAGGGAATGCCTCATATGAATAACACAAGAATTCTTCTGATTGGAGTATTGCTGAGTATCGTATCAGCAGAACTGGCAAGGAATTCTTCTGCCGTCGCACAGGAAATGTTGATCCGGGAAACAGTGTTTCCTGAATGGCGAGAGGACGCAAACTTAAACGACGTCGCTTTCGCAGAGCCCAATCGAGCTACTGCAGTAGGCAATCAAGGATTGTTGCTGCAAACAAAAGACAACGGGCGGAATTGGCAGACTTATCGAACCAACATCAATTGCAAATTGGCGAGCGTCAGTTTCGCCAATAACCGACGAGGAATCATTGTTGGTGGCTACGATATTCCGGCCTATCAAAAATCCAAGGGAATGATTCTGATCACCAGTAATGGTGGAGATACCTGGCAAGCAGTCCCCGACCAGAATCTGCCTCGACTCCGCTGGTGCAAATTCGTATCGGAGACAGAAGCCTGGGCGGTAGGCGATTCCAGTCCCTCGTATCCCAGCGGTCTTTTCCAATCGAATGATGGAGGCCGAACCTGGAGAGCGGCAACTTTTTCAAATACCACTGAAGTTCCGGATATCTTGAAGGATCCCGAATGGCGCTCGGCCGATGCAAACGAAAAGGTCATCCACCTGATATCCCCGACAGGTGAAGCTTGTCGTTATCAGGCTGGAAAATTTCAGCAATCGGTGTTTACCAGCGAGGAGGATTTTCGATTAAGGGGTGCCGTGGCCACGGATGACCGTTTCGGTTGGGCGATCGGCATTGCTGGCCAGGTTGCCGAAACGCGCAACGCGGGATTATCGTGGAATCAGGTTGCCATAGATCAAATGGACTTTGCGCCGACTGACATTGATTTGACCACGATCGAGCAACATGGGGACAAACTTTGGGTCGCCGGAAATCCCGGTACCTATATTTACCAGTTCGACACGGTCAACCAATCGTGGTCTCGCTCGCGAACAGGTTCGACCACTGGCATCCGTGGAATTGAAATTCTTGATGGCCAAACGGCATTGGCAATCGGGGAATCGGCAACAGTTTTGCAAACAACTGACGGAGGTACGACCTGGAAGCGAGTCAATGGGCAATCGCGACCCACAGCGTTGTGGCATATAGCAGAGACACCGCAGGATGTTTGCATTGAACTTGTCTCTCGATACTCGATCGAAAATCACTGGCAATGCGGCGTGCTGATTTTGCAGCCTGGAGCTGATTCGGATCGAGTCGAGCAGGCTTTGAGTCGAGCAGGAGTCAGTGTGGTTTCGTTCGCCGACCAGCAGACGGATCAGATCAAGTTGATCTCGCGCTACTTGCGTCAATGGCGACCGCAGATCGTGGCCTGGTCAGGATCAAGCAACCAGATGGCGTTGCAAATTCCCCAGGCAGTATCTGATGCGGGCGATTCTCGAAAATACCCCGACCAAATCACGGAACAGGGCCTGGATACACACGATGTGCCATACACCATTCGTGTCAGCATGGAAGGCAAGGGCGAAAGTCGCTTGTCAACCGCGCAGTTTTTAACCCAGATTGGTCGCCGACTGGACGATCATTCTACGATTAGTCGGCTCTTGCTGGGCCAATCGTCGAATGCTGAGGCAATCGGGCTGAGCCTTTCACAATCAGCGACCGCGAAACGAGCTTCGGCTGCCGATTTAGAGTCGATGTTGATAAAAGCGAGCCTGCCGATTGCCAAGCGAAACTGGAGATCGCCTCCAGACGGCAGTCTGGCGATGATGAGAGCGGCGGCTCGGAAAAGCAAACAACTGACAACACTCCAGAATTTTGATTTTCAAAGTTCGGGGCAACGAAACTGGGTGACTGGTTTGAACCGTTTGGTTCAAGGGCTGGATCCACTCACGGCAGGAGTTTGGCTTCAGGAAGTCACGAACCAGGCCAAAGCCGCTGGCAACAATGAATTGGCGGCCAACACATTGATCTATTTTGCCTTGAACTACGCCGACCATCCGCTGCTCTATCAAGAGTTAATCTGGGGTTGGCAATACTTTGGAAGCGACGAGTACACGTTGCTGGAAATCAATAAACAAATTGCCCAACAGGGCGACATCAGTTTGAACCAAGCCACCGGTCAAACTCGCCAGCAAATCCAGCAACAGGGCGCCAGCACGATCATTACCTGGCAACCTCTGGGAGCCGAGGAACAGAGCGACGGCGTTGAACGTACATCTATGGAAACAACCGTCAAGAAAACTGTACTTGCCAAATCTACTGCCAAAAATCGATTCGAACAGAGTCAACGATTGGCGTCGCTGCTGACGCAACTTGACTACGACGCGTTTCAGGAACCTCGAATGAAATTGGCGTCGATTCGGCTGGAACAAAAAACGGTGTCGCCATTAATCCCAGCGCCCAGTTCAAACAACTGTTTTTTGCCAACGAATCATTTGCACGGTTTGCGGCTCAGGTGGAAATGGGCCGGTTAACGGGTGAAAAGACCCGAGGCGTACCAAAATTGCACAGCCAGCCAGTTGCCGAACGACCTCACCTGGATGGGTTCCTTGACGAAGAGTTCTGGCAGAATTTTTCAGTGACTGATGCAGCACGAATGAGAGCACCGGGTAACCAGGGGTTCGATACACTGCTGTTCGCACACGACGATGAGTTTCTGTACCTGGGGCTGGTTTGCGAGAAGCTCGCCGACCATCACTATCTCGATTCTGATCAACCACGCCAGCGAGACCCTGATCAGGCAGGTGTGGACAGGTTGACGATCGAGTTCGATGTTGATCGAGATTATTCGACCGGGTTCGAAATGACTTTCGACTCGCGAGGTCAAGTTGTGGATCGATGCGAAAATTCGATTGAGTGGAATCCAGAATGCTACATCGCGCAAAATTCGACAGAACAACATTGGATCATCGAAGCCGCTATCAGGTTGGACGAGTTGGTAATTGACCCGGCAAATCTGGACATGTGGAAGATTCAATGCTCGCGGTCAAGTAACGCCACCGGCATCACACACTGGCCACCAGTTGCACATGATTCACAAAAAACTGGCCAGCGAGCGGGCTATCTGATTTTTGCTCGTGACTGAAAAGTGCTATCAGTTTTGTTCAAGTGACTTAAATCGTGAAATTTTGCCGATCACGCATTGAGTTGCATCAAGGTAACCATTACAAATCGCCCTGCAAAATTTGGATAGAAGCAGTTCGTTGAAAAGTGGTGTTCAATTTCAACAATGAAAAACACCCAGCAAAAGCTGCCTTATTGAAAAACGAGATTTTTAGAAGTTGTCCGGCACGCAAAATGCAAAGGCCAGACAGACAATCGCTTAAACGAAAATTTAACGACTGACACAATCATGGAGGATTGCAAATGAAGTCGTCACTGAAACAAATTCTGGCCGTCGGACTAATCATTTCATGCGTGGCTGTTTCCACTAAAGCCCAGGAAGAAAACGGATTAGTTGTTGTTCTGGACGTCGCCAGGGTATTCAAAGTGAACCTGGCATTCGACACGTCTCTGAAAGAAATTCAGGCCGAAGCAGAAGGACTGAAATCCAACATTCAAACACAACAACAAAACCTTCGTTCACAGGCGGAAGCGGTGACCGAACGTTACAATCCGGGATCACCCGAGTTTCAACAGGAAGAGACTCGTTTGGAAACCGAAATGGCGAAAATCCGCACGCAAGCCAGACAGGATGAAGCCAAACTGTTGAAGAAAGAAGCACAGCTTTACCACGACACCTATCTGCAGATGCAACAAATCGTGGCTCGACTTGCAGAAAAGCACACCATTGATCTGGTTTTGTCATTCGACAGCAGCCAAATCGATCCGCAAAACCGTGCCGAGGTTATCAAGGGTGTTAATCGAGGTGTAGTGTTCCAAAAGAATCTGGATATCACCGATATGGTGATCGAACAGATGGGCCCTCGCACTGCGAGCCAGCCAATCCAGGGCAACAACTAAGGAACATCTGACAATTCAACTAACGTCTAAGCCGGCTCGGCAACGGAGCCGGCTTTTTTTATGTACCAGCAGTTTTGTTTGCCAACAGCAACTTGTCCACTCGATCAAAATAGTCCGTCGCAGACTCACCGGCCTCGGCGAGCCCATATCCGAAAGTCACTGATGGCGCGAACGGCAATTCGTCTGCCAGTCCCAGAATCGATTGTCGGACTCGTTCCGTGATTGTCTCCAGCGTTTCGGGTCCGTTCGCAATCACAATCAATGCAAACTCGTCACCACCGATTCGTGACGAGTGATCTGAATCCCGCAGTTGTTCGCGAAAGATCTCGGCAACACCAACCAATAGCTGATTGCCCATGGCGTGGCCAAATTCATCGTTGACCGATTTGAAACGGTCGATGTCCAGCAGGATCAGACCAACTCGCTGACCGTAACGCTCCTGGCGACCGATGGCTGACCGGAGATGCTGGAAAAACGCTCGTTGGTTTCCAATTTGAGTCAACCAGTCAATGTTAATCAGTTTTCTCAGTTGCTGATTCTCTTCCTGCAGTTCCTGAGCGATGCGAATCAGGCTGGGCTTGTCGCAGTTTTCATCGATGGGCGGATGTGGATGGGCCATTTGCGGTATCGAACCGGGTGCTTGTGAGTCAGTTAAAGGTTGTTTCTTACGCATTTGCAATCCCGAAGGTTCAACACAAAACCATTATAGTCACGGCTGTTGAAAGATCTAGAAATTCGATAGGGCATACCTTAAACAGGATCTATCGATTTATAATGATGAAAACAGCGCATCTGGAATTGCAAATGAACTTGAAACAACTCCTCGCATCGAAACGACGTGTCCTGTCCTACGAGCTTTTTCCGCCCAAATCGGAAAAGGGCGAGAACGCTTTGCGGAGACATTTGGACAAGTTGGTTAAATTCGAACCCGATTTTATTACCTGTACTTACGGTGCCGGCGGTTCCAGCCAGGAAAAAACGCTGGAAATCGTGAAGATGCTCAAACAAGATTACGAAACCATCGTGGCGTCACATCTCACGTTGGTCAACTCCACGGTCGATGATTTACGAGCCTATCTGGAACGGGCCAGAGATAGTCAAATCGACGCCATTGTTGCCTTACGAGGCGATCCGCCCGAGGGCGAAAGTCAATTCCAGAGTACAACGGGAGGGTTGAGTTACGCCAACCAGTTGGTGGAACTGATCAATCAGGAGTTTCCAAGTTTTGATGTAGCAGTCGCCGGTTATCCAGAAACTCATCGCGAAGCACCCAGTCCAGAAGTCGATTTGGAGAATCTGAAACGGAAAGTGGACGCCGGCGCAGATCTAATTATTACGCAACTGTTCTATGACAACGCGGACTTTTATCGGTTTCGCGATCGATGTGATGCGACGGGTATCGAGGTCCCCATCCTGCCCGGAATCTTGCCGATTACCAATCTGGCACAGGCAGTGCGAATCGCGAATTTGTGTGGTTCAAGTCTGCCGAGTTCTCTGAAAGATTCGCTGGAAAGCAAGACTCAGGACGAGCAGTTTGATGTAGGAGTTGCCCATGCCACCAGCCAGGTTGATGATCTTGTCAATCAAGGCGTCGATGGAATTCATTTTTATGTGCTGAACCAGTCCAAGGCAGTGACCGCGATTCTTTCCGCCTTGCAAAACGAATTCAAACCGATCGTTTCCTGAGCCGCACTCGACTTTAATCCCGGCCAGCCAGGGATTCGGTCGCCAGTTGTTTGATTCGTCCCACCATCGAAAACAAGCCATTGCGGCGGTTCGGACTCAAGTGCATGTCCAGGCCCAGTTGCTTAAACAAGGATCTCTCGTCAGCCTTGAGAACCTCTTCCGCCGTGTTCCGTTGATAGAGCGACAACAAAACGACAATCAAACCTTTCACAATCAGCGAATCACTGTCTGCTGTTATTTCAATTAGCCGGTCTTCGGGATCAACCGAGCTAACCAGCCAAACAGTGCTCATGCAACCATGAACCAGGTTTTCTTTGGTTTGATGTTGAGCGTCGATCGGTGGAAGTTCACGCCCCAGCTCGATCAGATATTCGTATCGCTCATCCCAATCAGGAATTTCGTTGAATTCATCCAGCAGCTCAGAAACGCTGGGCGGAAAATCGCTCACAAATACAGACTCTCGGGAATTGTTGTCATTGAAACCACGTTCCAATTTTAGCAGAAGCCAACCCGGACTGTAAAAGTCCAATTGAGCGAGCTGCGAATTTTCACGAATGGTCAATGGAAACAAAAAAAGCCGCAAGCAACACACTTGCGGCCAAAATCGCTCGCTGGACCTGGGGAGCGGCAATACTAGCGAGCGAATCTCAGATTGTTGGAGGTCTAAAATCTAACTGCGAGGTTGCCAATTCGAATCACATTGTTGCGTTGTGGCCGGTAGTAGCTGCTGGATCCCGGTGCGATGCTGGGTGCCAGATCAGCGGGGCCTAATTGTCGAGGCGACGACTGAAGTGGTTCGATGTAGCGGGGTTGTTGCTGCAATGGTTGCTGCGGAACGACTCGAGTTTTTCCATACTCGACACCGGAACTGCGAGGAACCAATTGTGCCAGGTAGCGGGCGTCGCCACGCATCTCTGCCAGACAGCTCAGCAAATTTAAATTGCAGGCATACAGTGGTGGGTCGACGCCAATCTCGGCTCGATGATTGGCAGCGTCCACATTTCGCTGTAGACGGTAGATCAAATCTTCCAACTGGGAAATTTCCAATTGCCAGTTGCAGGCAATTCCTGAATTGGCGGCATGCCGGATCTTGTTGGCTTTGCGAGTGACTTGATCGCTCAACAGAATGATGCGATCGAAGTTGCGAGCTCGCGGATAAATGGCGACCAGTTCTGGCTGAATTTCGACCATCAGATTGGTGATTTTGTGTGCCTGGCGATCGAGTTGCTGATAACGATAATCGACGGCTTGTGCGTCTGCGCCGGCGAATAGAACGGCAGCAGCAATCATCATTGCGGGGAAAGTTTTGTTGAACTTCATGACTGCTCCCTTTAAAAAGCATGGTTGTGACTGTCATCGCCGGGGCCTAACTGGATGCTGGGTCGCAGCGTCGTCGGCTTGTCCAGCGAACTGATTAATTACATTCGCAATAACCGCGCCAAATTGCTAAGTGTCCGTAAATGCTTCAAAACACTCGCAAAAACAAGGGCCTCTGTGCTTGAGCACCGCGCATTGGACGACAGCCAGCTGTACTCAAATCGATCACGACGTGATCATTTCGATGACACAAAGAGCCGCGAGATGAGCCTAATTCAGATAACCAAGATCCTGCCGGAGCGTACGGATTTCCGAATGATTGTCGATCAAGTCCGCCAATCGCCGATTCGACTGAGGCTTGTTGCGCGGTGGCTGGACTTTAAGAGAACGAATGTTGGGACTGCCGTCGTCGCGCCCCCAGCGCCAGCGAAATTCGTCGGGAGCACTGTAGCTGTCGACACCATCGACCCGGGTTGAGCCAACGAATTCGAATAAAGATTTAGTCTCATCGATGGGATTGCCGACCAGATCCTCGTAGCGAATCAAATGCGAGTCGACTTGTTCGTTCATATGTAGATTCAGCAACAACCGATTGATGGACAGCCAGTATCCTTTGGCCAGCCGGCGATCGATCAGCGTCGAAGCCAGTTTTTGGAATTTCCAGAACGTCATTTTTCGACAGGACTCGACCGTGTTGTACGCATCGCGAACCAGCACAATGACCTTTAACTGCGGAACTTGCGGCAACTTTGGATAGTTTTTGCACTCGGTGTACCAGGCCGGTCGT
The DNA here is from genome assembly GCA_964583205.1 of uncultured Pirellulaceae bacterium. Lineage (GTDB taxonomy): Bacteria > Planctomycetota > Planctomycetia > Pirellulales > Pirellulaceae > CALMEE01. The sequence goes on from CAZOXC010000026.1 coordinate 8,332, forward strand.
TTGAGCAGCACAATTCTGGCGGGGTCGAGATCCAGAATGCCTTGTTCAGCAGCGGGATTTCTGGAATATTTTTGAAAATTAACTTCGGGCAAATTCGAAATATCCGGCGCCTCGGCCAGCAGGGCTTTGAGCAAGGTGGAACCTGATCGCATCGTGGATGCCAGGCAGACAATTTGTCGGGATTCGGTCATAAGGTTGATCGTAAACGAAACAGGCAAATCAGCCGAGTGGGTCGCTCGACTCACTTAAACCATTTACGATAAAAACAATGACAGCTCCAGAGGCACTAAAAAAATATTTCGGCTTTGACAGTTTCCGTGGTCGCCAGCAAGAGATTGTGGAACACGTTGTTCAGGGCAACAACGGTCTGGTGATCATGCCTACCGGGATGGGCAAGTCGCTCTGTTTTCAACTGCCGGCCCTGATCATGACCGAGCCCTCAACTGACCGGCAAAATCGGCGGTCGCTGGGTCTGGTGATTTCGCCCTTGATCGCCCTGATGAAAGATCAAGTCGATACGTTGCAGCGAAAAGAGATCGACGCCCAATTCATCAATTCCTCGATCACTCATGAAGAGCGGCTTGATCGTTATCAAAAACTTCACGACGGGGACTACCGATTACTTTTCGTTACACCCGAAAGATTTCGCAAGCCTGAATTTCTGGATGCCATCGGCAATCGAAAGATTTGTTTGCTGGCCGTTGACGAAGCTCACTGTATCAGCCAATGGGGGCATGATTTTCGACCGGATTATTCTCGAGCAGGCGAAATTCGCCAGCAGTTGGGAAGTCCACCCACCATCGCCCTTACAGCAACGGCGACCCCCGAAGTGCAGCAGGACATTGTCAAGCAACTGCGGCTGGAGCCAGACGAAATCAAGCTCTTTCATCAGGGGATCGACCGACCCAACCTGGCATTGAACGTGCGCGAAGTGTGGGGGGAAGACGAAAAGCTGCAGGCGATCGAAGAAGTCATCCAGAAACATCCGGGAAGCGGCATTGTTTATTTCACACTGATCAAAACACTTGAACGCTTCTCGGACTTGCTGCGGGAAAAAGGCATTAAGCACTTGCGCTACAACGGCGATCTTGATCCGCGCCGTCGCAAATACGTTCAGGAACAATTCATGAACCTGCCCAATCGACTGGTTCTGGCCACAAACGCTTTTGGGATGGGAATCGACAAGGCCGAAATTCGCTTCGTGGTTCATGCAGACATACCGAACTCGATGGAGTCCTACTACCAGGAGATCGGCCGCGCCGGCCGTGATGGGTTGGATTCAGAGTGCCTGTTGCTTTACGAGCAGGCCGATCTGCAAACGCAAATGGAGTTTATCAAGTGGTCCAATCCCGATGCCGAATTCTATCGACGAGTCTACGATTTCCTGGTGCACGAAGGTGAGCAAGTCGAAGCGTTTGGCTTTGACTGGTTACGCGAACGTTTGCTGGATCGCAACAGGCACGACCGACGCCTGGAAACCACGCTGGCGATGTTGGAACGCTGGGGTGCGCTGGAAATGAGCTATCAGCCCTTGTCAATCAAGATCGTCGATAAGCTGCCGACGCAACTCCAGGATCAAGCTCGACTGGAACAGAAATTGTTGACGGACCAACGAAGGCTGATGGCGCTGGTGAATTATGCCAAATGCGAAGAAGATCGCAAGCAATTTATACACGAGTACTTCGGGATCGAGGATTAGTTTTGATCCCGGTCGCCCAGGTCCTTGAAGCCGAAACTCATTTCAAATTTGCCCTTTTCCAAAACCTGGCCAGCCACCTCAACATGAGGATAGATGAAGTAGTTGAGCGGATCTGAAGCTTGTTGAGGAACCAGATCAATGTCACGGCCGGTCGTGAATTGGATTCTGTTCTCCGTCAGATTTCCGTAGTAATAATCTTCCAACGAGGGATCTTTGTCGGCCTCGGAAATGTCGACTGGCACCCAGCCTTTTTCTGCGACGTGGAACTTGGCCCAGCAATGGTAACCACCGATCGAACCCTCGCCTCGTTCGGGCGGCAATGGAAAACCAATTTCGAACTTGGCCGGAATTTGTTTGTGCCGGGCGACGCTGATAAACAAACTGTGAAAGTCAGTGCAGTTGCCGGTTTTACTGTCGCAAGCCCAGGCGACGTCGCCGTTCCCATAGCCGGGCTGGGATTTGTCATAAGCCATGTTCTTGCCAACGAAATCGTAAAGATGTTTGCCTCGACTGGCCTGATCGCTGTCACCCGAAAACGGATTGGCTTCGCTGAATTGTTCGTACAACGAGATCGACTTGCCTTCAACGGGAACCATTTTGTTGGGTTGCAAAAACAGTTCAACCTGATCTTTCGCCAGTGCCGTCGCCTCATTCTGATTCGCCGTTACGACTTCGCGACGAGTGACGAGATACTTGAGCTCGACCACCAGATCTTCGCCAGTGCCTGCCACGTACAACATGCGGTTTCCGTACTTGGGCTCGCTCGAGATTGTAGCGGACTTGGCCGTTTTGATTCCAATCAATTCGATTTTCTGATCGTCAGTCGATTGAGGAATCGGAATCCAGACTCGAGCAGCCGCCTGGTTCGGAAATGCCGGCACACTCACACGGTAGTCGAATTCGAATTTGCGAGTCTTGATGTCCTGAGCCAGGATCGGCTGGAAACTGACGAGGCAACAGACGAATAGACCGAGTATCAAAGATCGAAACATGGCAAAGCTATATTTTGGTTGAAGTTGGAGATAGAAATTTGGTCGGGGGTTCTTTAATCAGATCCGATGTCACGCGAATCAAGCTCTGGTAAAACCCGGATTCTGCAAGTTCAGCAACCTGACGGCAAAGCTGTTTGCCCCACTGAACATGGTCGGAATAAAACCCGCCAATCAGCTCGATCGGACCGGTTTGATTTTCGTCAACCGAAACGTTTTCGGATCCAATCAGGATCGCTCCCATGCAATTCAATTGAAATCCGAATTGATCAATCATCGAAGGCCGCTCAAGTGGCCCCTGGATCACCGCCAGGTACTCGATCATCGAATCCACGGCTGAACCGGATAGTAATCCAGAAGTATGAACCGATTGCAGCGGCGAACAATGTGGACCAGGACCAATAAACAGCCGACAGTATTCAGTTGCCAGGTCTTCGATGTTCTGTTGCGAAACATCTCCGATTTCCAAACCGATCGTGGTTAGCTGATTTGCCACTTCAGGCTGCTGGATCCAGTCGACGAATTCCTGATTGATCTCATGCAACCACAATCGACCCGCCAACTGGTAAACGGCTCCCAGTTGCGACAATTCGCCGGTGTTGGTTTGTGGCTGGATCATTGGGTTAACCAAGTTTGTTGATTCTGACGACCGTGGAATGGAAGGCCTGCTGACCGGTCACCGGGTCAGGGGCGATCGGCATCGCTTGATTCTGATTCCAACCATTGCCTGTGTTGCGGACCCATTTTTTGGGATCGCCGCCAGATTGATCTTCCCACCACATGTTGCGTTCCCAGTCAGCGTCACGATAAGTTTCGCCATCCGAGCCCGCCATGTGACCCTCGGTGGACGGTGTCTTTTGCGCCTTTGCGACATTCGTGTACTGCCAGTGACCGCAGGAGTTACTCATTGCGATGGCCGAGGGATGAATTCCTTCCATCGTTACGATCGGCACCCGCATGGTGCTGACCTGGATGCGGCCGGTTTCATCGGGTTCGCCGTGTACAAGATGCGGTGAGTCTTTGGCGAGCATTTTGGAAAAGAATCCGGTAAGTTCGATCCAGTCTCCATCGGCCAGCCCGTGTTTTTCCGCGGTTTTGGGATTCAGCCAGGCCGGGTTTGTATGCACGATCTCGGCCAACCATTTCAAGTTCATCGTGCGGCCGTGATTGTGTACGTTCCATTTGAAACTGGTCATGATCAACTCATCGCTGCGCAATCCAACGTGTTCCTCAGGTTGGAACCAGATCGGCATCGGATCAACGTCGATCTCATGTCCTGCGTGTTGAGCGGGCCGGTTTTTGGTTTTGGTGACGCCGCTGCGATTGATCATTTCCGAGGCATCACGGTTGAGGCCCACATCTCTTACAAACAGACTGCGCACTTCGAATTTTCGACTGGGCGTTTTGAAACCTCGGACCGCGCGGCCCTGGGTACGAACACCGATCCCGATTCCATCTTTGGAAATGATGCCGGTTTCTGCATCCGTTTCGGATCCAGCCAGTTCCTCTTCGGAAAGTTCGACATTGTAAGGTTCATAAAAGGGTTGTTTTTCAGGATCTTCCCAAGCGCCCTCGTCCATCAAGCGATCCAGCCCGGACTTGCCGGTTTCCGGATTTTCGGGAACGCTGGAAGCCCACTGTTTCATGTAGTCTTCTGTCGTACCGTAGTCGTACCACTCTTCCATGCCGCCACCAATGCGTCGCGCAAGATCGGGGAAGAAATCTCGAACATCCCGCGACTCGCCCAGCGGTTCCACCATGGGAGTTCGCAGACCGATGTAGGGTCGCAAATTGTAGGCGCCACGCGCATCCAGGTCCCAGCGTTCCAGGTACGTGGTCCAGGGCAATGCAATGTCAGCGTAGTGTGCGGTTTCGTTGTAGAAAGAGTTGATGCAAACGTGGAACGGGATCAAGCTCTCGTCGGTCAGCACGTCCTTGGTCAAACTTTCTTCCGGCCAGGTCAGAGGCGAATCCAGATTGTAGGTCATGTAGGCCTGCAGTTTGCCTCGACCTTGTTGCAAGTACAGATAGATGATTTCGCCGACTCGCATTCGTCGCCAGACATTAGCAAGCGGGTATTCCGGCGGATCTTCCAGTACGCTCCAGGTTTTGGCGCCGGGCGGCATGGCCGGAGTCTTAACCATGGGATCGAGTCCGCCCCAGGGTGACCAGCACCAGCCACCTTCTTTGCCAACACTCCCCACGATTGCGTTTAGAAGTTGAATGGCGCGGTCGTTGTAGAAGC
>CAZOXC010000027.1:0-13155 GCA_964583205.1 uncultured Pirellulaceae bacterium
TCGCTGCTTGAGGCTCTTGCGGTTCTAACGCCTGTGGCGGTGGCTGCGGTGTTGGCGGCGGCGGCTGTGGTGGCGGTGGCGGCGGCTGTGGTCTCGGTGGCGGCGGCTGTGGTCTTGGTGGCTGTGGACTTGGCGGCGGCGGAATGGCTGGCGGAGCGGCTGGCGGAATGCTGGGTGGTCGTTTGGCTTCTCGAGGTTGTGGTACACCCGGTTGTGGAATCGGCGGTCGACGCTGTGCGAATTGCAAACATCCATACAGTGGCGTCAAGCCTCACACTCCTGATTTCCAGGGTGGTGGTGGCGGTGGAATAGGTGGCGGCGGGGCCAGTCCTCAATACGCTTATCCTTACTACACAAATCGAGCTCCACGTGATTTCCTGATTGATAATCCACCAACCATCGGTTGGTAGAGGTCGAACACCGATAACGATCGGTAACAAGGCAAAACAAAAAAACGCTCGGTCAAATTGGCCGAGCGTTCTTTTTTGCTAGCGAGAGTTCCTCTTCGCTGATGGGCTGCCTGAATCAGGATGATTGATCTAGGACGAATGGGCTCAACTTTCTAAATTTTCCATATCGATTTCCATTTATACCTTTGTCAGGCATGAAGCCTGAGACCAGTGCATGGAGGCACTTTATGGTTAACAACGGTGGAAAATTTGTTCTCGCGTTACTTGCTCTGTGGGTGTTAGGCGCATTCGGATGCGATTTAATGGGTCCGAATTCGCAAGTGTCGTTTGATCCGAATTCTACTTCCGATCAACAACGCAATTCCAACGGCTGGACACTCGATTGGAATTGGCCAAAACGCCATGTTGAAGACGATCAGAATGTTCGGCAGGTCGCGTTTGTGCGAACTCCCAGTCACTTGGCGATTGGCACCTTTAATATCGAGATCTTTGGTCAGAAAAAGATGAGCAAGCCTCGTGTGGTCGACGTGCTAGTCGATATTGCTCGCCAATTCGATGTGTTGGCGATCCAGGAGTTGCGTGAGAAAGAACAGACCGTGATTCCTGCCTTTCTGGAACTGATCAATTCCAACGGCTCTATGTATGCCGCCTATGTTGGCCCTCGCCAGGGTTACACTTCCAGCAAAGAGCAATACGTTTACATCTATGACACATCTCGAGTCGAGATGATTCCGGAACCCTATATCGTTCCAGATCCCCACGGGTTGTTGCACCGTCCGCCGATGGTTGCAAGTTTCCGAGCCATCAATTCACAGATGCATCAGGCGTTCACTTTTACCCTGCTCAACGTACACACGGATTATGATGTGGTCGACGACGAGCTTGAGGCACTGCCCGGCGCAATTGAATATGTGCGAGCCATGAATCCGGCTGAAGACGACATCATTATGCTGGGCGATTTCAACGCCTCGCCGCGAAACCTTGGCGGACTTGCCAACGTACGTGATTATTCAACGCACGCCATACTCAGTCCGGATGTCGCTACCAACACAAGGGGCACACATCATTACGATAACATCCTGATCGACCAGTATCGTTCCAGCGAGTTTACGGGCGACAGTGGCGTGATCGATTTGATGGGGGCCTATGGTTTGACGATGGAAGAAGCCATGGAAGTCTCTGATCACCTGCCGGTTTGGGGGCTGTTCAGTTCAGTCGAATCATCGTCTCCTGCCCTCGCCCGCCAACCTGACTATTTGCGATAACAGTTTTTCAGGAAAGCTCGCCAAGCCAGCTTACATCTTGCGCACGACGCCGATGCCAAGCAGCTCAAGGCCGGTTCGGATTACTCGAGCAGTTAATTCGCAAAGTTGCAATCGACTTTGTTTCAAACGATCGCTGGCAGCATCTTTGACCGGGCATTGCGCATAAAACTTGAAAAACAGTTCTACCGTTTCATATAAATAGTTGGCCAGCAGGTTCGGTTTGAATTCGACCTGCACTTCAGCGATTGCGTCTCCCAGATTCAACAGTCGCAAGCCCAGTGCTTTTTCAACCGGTTCGGCAAATTCGAATTCCACAGGCTGCTCTCTCAACGCGACTGGATCAACATTCAGTCTACGGAAAATCCCCTGCACTCGAGCAAACGAATATTGCAGGTAAGTCGCCGTGTTCCCCTTGAGTGCGATCATTTTGTCGTAGTCGAATTTGTAATCCGAATTTCGATTTTGTGACAAGTCCGCATACTTCAATGCTCCGATTCCAACCACATCGGCGATGGATTTGCGTTCTTCGGCTGTGAGTTCCGGCCCGTCTGGTTTTTGGTCATCGTTTTCAGAGACAACCTGGTGAGCTCGTTTTACCGCTTCGTCCAGCAAGCCTTCCAGGCCCACCGTATCGCCGGCTCGAGTCTTGTAGGGTTTGCCGTCTTTGCCCAGCACAGTGCCAAATTTGACATGCACGAAATCGGTTTTGTCGTAGCCCCAGCGTTTTGCGGCCGCGAAGAACTTTTCAAAGTGCTCGTGTTGTCGAAAGTCGACGACGTACAGAATTTTATTGGGATTCCAGGTTTCGACCCGGTACTTGATGGTCGCCAGATCGGAAGTGGAATAAAGAAAGGCGCCGTCTTTCTTCTGGATGATCATGGGCGTATCAAATTCATCCATGAACACGCAAATCGCTCCTTCGCTTTCTTTGCTCAATCCTTTTTCATCGAGTGACTCGACCACACCCGGCAGTAACTCGTGATAAAAACTCTCGCCCAGCGTTTGGTCGAATTGAATGTCCAGTCGTTGGTAGATGCGATCGATATCTTCAAGGCAGAAAGGCAAAAACTGCTGCCAGAGCTGTTGGTTTTCCTTGTCGCCCGCATGCAGTTTGGCAGTTTCCTCCAGCACCGCCTGAGCAATTTCCGGATGGGTCTGGCAGTGTTCAAGTAAATCGCTGGCCGCTTCAACTTCGTCGATTAACTTGTTTTGTTTTTCGAGCAGTTCCTGAGTATCTTTCAGCTTCGATTTGGCAGCCGAAATGTCCTTCTTTAATTTCTTCGCAGCGGATTTGTCAGTGGGCGCACCTTGCTCGCTCAATTCATTCAGTGTTTGCTGTTGCTGGTCAAGCGAAGCCTGGACGCTGGGCGATTTCTTTTTCGCGTCAAGGTAGTCCATGATCTTGCGCACTCGTTTATAAAGCCGACCCAGCTCGCTGACCGGGTGGCTGTCGAATGCTGCCTGATCTCGAAAGTGTTTGTAACCGTAGATGATCATGCCGAACTGGGTGCCCCAATCGCCCAGGTGGTTGTCCGAGATCACTTCGTGCCCGGCAAATCTTAAAATCTTTTTCAGGGCGTCACCGATCACAGTCGAGCGGATGTGGCCGACATGCATGGGCTTGGCCACATTGGGCGAAGAATAATCGATGACAAACTTGAGAGGTGGATCGGCCGGTTTGACGCCCAGTCGGTCATCGTTGAGCACCGACGCCAGTTGTGATTTCAGGTAGCTCTCGGAAATCGTCAAGTTGATAAAACCGGGCCCCGCAATTTCAACCTGGTCGCAAAGGTCACTGAGATCAACCGAGTCAATCAGGTCCTGGGCGATTTCTCGCGGCGGTTTGTTGAGTACGGCCTTCAGCGGCATCGCACAATTCACCTGGTAATCACCAAATTTGTCGTCCTGGGAAGGCTTGATCATTTCCAATAATTTGGCCACGTCGTCGGACCACTGGCCCAGTGGTTTGGCAAATCGAGCCTTGATTTCCTGCAGTATGCTCATCGTGAATTCGTTAAGTGTTTCGTATTCAGTCGTCCGGATCGTTAAAATTTCACAGAAATAGGATATTCACGCAATCGGGCTGGGTATTTTGTGGGTTCCATTTATGACGCAAAATGCTTTAGCAGAGTAAGATAGTCCTTTATCCGGAAACGGGTATCCAAATTGATTTTGATGGATTCAGTTCCTTGAAAAACTTTCATCACGTTTTACTGTTTGTAATCGCCAGTTCGCTTTTGTTGTTCGCCCAGAACCTGGACGCCAACGAGAAGCACCCGATTTCGATGATCGAGGCCGATGTCTACGTGAATCGAAAATTGACAAATATGCGGCTCAAGATGTTCGCAGATGACTTGCAGTATTTTCAGGGTGTCGAGCCGAATGAAAACGGATTCTACGATACCGATCAAGTGAAGCAGGCGATCAAGGATCATGCCGGTTACTTGACCGAGCGAATCACGCTCCGCGATTCCAACGGCGAACTCATAACGCCGCAGGTCACAGAGATCATCGATTTTGAGGTGCCTGAGGACGGGCTGTTCGATGGCGACTTGATGGAACATTACATCGGCTATGTGTTCTCGTTCAAGCACGAGGAACCGCCTTCGTTTTTGACTTTTCAGCAGGACGTGGTTGATGCAGATTTTTTGTTTCCAGCCGAAATGACTTTGCTGCTGAAACAGGCTGGTACAGAAACCAAGTACAAAGCCATTATGAAAGCGGGTGAGCCGGAAACGGTTCGCTTCGATTGGGATCGCCCGCCCCTGTCCGAGGAAGCGTCAGAAAAAGAGTGGGAAGACTGGTTTGACGAGCAACGGGAACAGACGCTTGGCATTACCAGCTTTGGCGGTGTTTACTCGTTCATTTACATTAACGACTTTGAAGTTCGCCACGAATTGGTGGTGCCACTGGCCAGCCTGGCCACGATCGTCAAGTTCGACAAAGAAGACGAATATTTTCTGTCGGTTGAAGAACAAGATCCGGCTCGAGAAGTTTTGATCGAGCAGTTTTCGGTCGGCAATCCGGTGTTGATCGACGGTGTCGAGGTGCAACCGGTGTTCGACCGCATCGATTTCTTCGGTCTGGATATTCGCGATTTCGCGGTTCGGCCCGAGCCTCGGAAAGTCAGTATGTCCAATGGTCGAGTGGGTTTGATTTTGACTTACAAGACCAAAGGTACTCCGAATAATATTTCAGTTACCTGGGACAAATTCAGTCGAGCGATCACGTCGGTTGACTCGGTCATCATCGCGTTTGATCAGGAAGACCGCACTCAGTTTTCAACCTACATCGAAGACAATACGTTCGAATGGCAGAACCCCGGCAGTCCGCCCTTGCCGGATATCAAAAAACTGTCATTCGATCAGTCTCATGTCGGCATTCCGCTGGCCAGCGTGATTTGCCTGGCGATTTCCTGTTTGCTGCTGATGGGTGTGGTGCTGATTCCGTCGGCTGGTCGCTGGATCGGTTTGGTCGCGATCGCATTGATCATTGCCGGAGTTTGCGCCTACCCCTATGGCCGAGTCAGTATGCATAGTCAGCAGGTCGCGTTCATGCCGGAGTACCAGCAATATCGTGAATTCGTCGATGACAATAGTGATCCGATTTTTGAGACACTCCATAAAAATTTGTTCCGCGCGTTCGACTATTACAGCGAGGAAGATATTTATCAGGCGCTGGAGACCAGTATCGATGGACCCATGCTTCGCGACACGTACCTGGATATTCGCGAGAGTCTCCGTGTTCAACAACAGGGCGGCGCAGTTTCCAACATTGAAGAAGTCAATGTGGTCGAAGGCGAAGTTGTGGAGCCTCTCCCCGAGGCGCCATTGGAGGGAGTCGGTTTTGCTTATCGTTGCAAGTGGGAGTTAGTTGGCACCGTGGAACACTTTGCCCATATTCACCGGCGGACCAACAAGTACGATGCGATTTTCAATGTCGAGGATCGAGACGGTGTCTGGAAAATTACCTCGATGAATGTGCTTGATCAAAATCAAGGACCCGTGAGACGCTCGATCCGCAAGTTCTAGCCGGCCGCGATCTTGAACCCAGCCCTGGACGCGTTCTGCGCCGAACGTTATGCCGCGTAAGAAAGCTTCGCCAGTTGTTGCGAATCCAGCATGCGTTCCAGTTCCGTCACGCAGAATTGCAGCTCGGCATCATCATAGGGAGCCAGTGAGATTCGCTGCAATAAATACTGGTCGTTCACCTCGACGTAGGCCGTTTGTGAGCCGGCGTGGAAACTGATTTGAGCCGGATAGATATCATTCCAGTAACGCTCGCCCAGCGGATGTTGATCACATGCGGGAGCGATGCCAATGATCTCTTCACTTGCATCAAACAAAACGGCCAACAACATCTCGATTCCTTTCCACTCGATTTATCTCCATACGAACGACAATAAAAGTTGCTCGAACCGCTACATTCTACGCCTGTTTCATGATCCGGATGCCCGAATCAGAACAAATGCGGTGGAATTCTCTGAATTGGCCAAGTTAGAATTGAAACTGCTAGCAGTTAACTCTTCCAAATCGGTTGCGATGCCCAAAGGTCTGATCTTTCAATTCGGCAAACAGCAAGTCAGTTTTCAGATGACGAAAATTGATCGCAGCAAATTGTATGGGTTCAAAGAATCAGAAGTGCTTGATGAAAACGACAAGCAATGCGAACTGGTGACGTTGGCCGAAGATGGTCGCACGGTGATTGGCAAAGGCGGAACCGGAATCGGATATATGACAGCCGACCGGGAGTGGACTGACAAATCTCGATTGACGCCTTTTGATTTGGACGGTGAACCGATTACTCCGATCGCGTCTTCGTTCTCGGCGCCGATTGAGCTCAAGCAAAAAGTGTCGTTGGAAGAATTTCTGGACCACAACATTCGCCTGGTTTACAAGCTGGAAGCGACCGCCGGTGCCGAAAAGCTGTTCGAGCAACTCAAGACCGGCCTGATCTACAAATTTGACTACAGCTTCCGAGGTGGTTTGGAACCTGACGCGGGATTCTTGATGCTCAATGACCTGGACGATATTTGTTTTCTGGTCGGCGACTCTACGTTCATCGAGTTTATTGGTTTGCGACAAGTGGTCGTGCCGCCGGAAAGCGAAACGGGCGGCGATGACTTGATGGATTTTGGAATGATTTAAACGAGTATCGCGATGCCTGAAATCAATATCTCAAATAGTGCCGGCCGCGATGCGGTTGTGAATCTGGAAAACGTGGTCACGCCGACTCGAGTTCGCTGGCTGGACTCGAAAGGCAGACAGGCCAACAGCATCCGAGTTCTCAAGTCGACGGTTGATCTGGATCTGGACGCGCTGGTTGAGCAAACCGGTGACGTAGGCAATATCGGAAACGCTTTGATTAATGGGGACCCGGAAGTTGATGCGGAACTGGTGGGAATGTTCCTGAACGTGACTTCCCGGGTTTACATCGATTCCGGACGTAAAATCGTGCATCGCGTTCAGCAGTATGAAGTCATTAAAAATCCGGACGGCAGCGAACGCGAAAAACGCCCTCGCCAATTGTCGGCCCAGAACGTTTCCGAGGATATCCCTTTGCGGTGGAGCGGGAAAATGATTGACAAGTCGGAAGCTTGTCGCAAATTCGTGTTTTCCAACAAGCTGCAGTTGATGCACATCAATGGTTTGACTTACGACTTTCTGTTTGCGATGGCGAAAGAGCTGCACGAGAAGAAATCCATGATGCTGGTGGGCGGCGGCTCGAAAGCCAACGAGCCGTTGGTGTTGCGGCGTGGGGGTGTGCCCTATCGCGGGTTCCTGGAAGGGCGTGTGGATGGTGACAAGTACTGTCTGGTGTTGCACTTGTCGAACCTGGAACTCAAAACACCGGAACCGAAACCGGATGATTCAGAGTAGGCAGTTCGATAAAGATCATGGCGAAGACATCGCTCGTTGAAAAATCCGGTATCACGATCAAGCTCGGCTCGTATGGCGTTGCTTCGTCGACCGCGTTGGCTGATCCTGCGATCCTTCCCAAAGTCCAGGATTATCGACGCCAGACCAGTGCCCGCATGTATCCGCTTGACCGGGACGACATTCGACGAAAAGTTTCGGCCGCAAACTTCCATGTCAGTCGCAAGATGGATGGCGAGTTCACGGTGCTGGTGTTTCGTGACCAGCAGGCGTTTTCAATCAACCCTGGCGGAACTGTTCGAGTTGGTCTGCCCTGGATTGAGGAAGCTGCCAAGCTGCTGTCGAAGGCCAAAATCAATTCCGCGATGGTGGCCGGTGAATTTTTCGTCGGCGATATCGAAGATCGGCGAGCGCGAGTTCACGATATCATCAAACTGGCTCGACAACCTGACTCGGAAGAAACTCTGCAGCGGCTGCACTTTGCCGTTTTTGATCTGATCGAAATCGATGAACAGGAGCCCGGTCAGACGTTTCCCGATGTCTGGGACCGCGTTGTGCAGATTTTCGATGCTGGCCGGTTGGTCCGGCCAGTGGAAACGGTCATGGCAAACTCGCCGGACGATATCGAGCGACTGTTCGAAAAATGGGTGGAGAAACAAGGCGCCGAAGGATTGGTGGCTCGCAGCGATACCGCGGGATTCTTCAAAGTGAAGCCTCGGCACACACTGGATGCGGCCGTGATCGGCTTTACCGAATCCACCGAAGATCGGCAAGGAATGATGCACGATTTGCTGTTGTCCGTGTTGCGCAACGATGGTGCTATCCAAGTCCTGTGTCGAGTCGGCGGGGGCTTCAGCGAAGATGAACGCCGCTCCATGCTCAGTGACTTGAAGGACCTGGTCGTCGAAAGTGAATATGCGGAAGTGAATTCTGATCATGTCGCCTATCAGATGGTCGAGCCGAAATGGGTTGTGGAAATTTCCTGTCTGGATTTGATTTCACAGACGACTCGAGGCGCTCCGGTGAACCGCATGGTCTTGAGCTGGAACAAAACCGAACGCAAGTACGAGGTCATTCGGCGACTACCGCTGGTCAGCGTGATCTCGCCACAGTTCATCCGCTTGCGCGAGGACAAGCAGGTCACGGCTAAGGATGTTCGGGTGCAGCAAGTGGCCGATTTGGTCGATGTCCCGATGGTGGATGTGGATGCCAAGGGCCTTACTCTGCCCAAGAGCAAAATTCTCAGGCGTGAAGTGTATACCAAGTTGCTCAAGGGCGATTTGATGGTCCGCAAATTCCTGATGTGGAAGACCAACAAGGAAAAAGACAGCGACGAGTTTCCGGCTTACGTTGTGCACTACACGGATTTCAGCCCCAATCGAAAGACCCCGCTGGCGCGTGACATTCGAGTTTCTGATTCCCAGAATCAAATTGAATTCCTGTGGGCCGAATTGAAAGAGGAGTACATCAAGAAGGGCTGGGAGTTGCATTCCGAGTCCGGTGCAGGCGTGCTTGTTACAAAATCTGCCGAACAACCCGATTCGAAGAAGCCCGCGAAGAAGAAGCCCGCGAAGAAGAAGCCCGTCAAAAAGAAGGCCGTCAAAAAGAAGGTTGTCAAAAAGAAGGTTGTAAAAAAGAAAACAGCTAAGAAGAAAACGGCTAAGAAAAAGACAGCTAAGAAAAAAGCATCCGGTAAAAAGAAGTCTGGATGAATTGCGGCCAATCGGGGTGAGCGTACCGATCGCCATGCTAAGGCTGATTCCTGCCAACGGTTAGTGCTTTGTTGGGATTCTGGGGCGAAGCGATCTGGATAGACGCGGTTTTCCAGTTCGTTTTGGGGGCGAAATATCGAGCTTGGATTTGTATGATTAGAGGTTTGCCGAATTTACGGTTTACCCAAAATTGGAAATCAGGAATCAGGAATCAGGACGTGAGAAAAACTATCGTTGCCGGAAATTGGAAAATGAATCTGGATCGGAATCAGGCAGCGGACTTGGCCAAGTCAGTCGTGCAAGGTTGCTCGCAGCGACTTGATGTTTCTGAGAATCTGGGAGTCATCCTGTGTCCACCGGCGATTTATCTGGAATCGGTCATCGATCAAACAATGGGCTCAAAAGTCGCGGTCGGCTCGCAGAATATTTACTTTGCGGAGAGCGGAGCTTTTACGGGTGAACAGAGTGCGGGGATGGTTGCGGACATCGGGTGCGGTTATACGATCGTTGGCCACAGCGAGCGTCGAGCTATTTTTGGCGAAAGCGATGAGTTGGTCCAGAAAAAGGCGATTGCCGCGATTGCTGCCGGGATTTCGCCGATTGTTTGCCTGGGTGAATCGCTGGAGCAAAGAGAATCTGGCAACACAATGGACGTGATTCAGCAACAATTTACGGGCTCGCTGGCCGGATTGGATGATCAACAATTTGGGCAAGTGGTGATTGCCTATGAGCCCGTATGGGCCATTGGAACCGGCAAAGTTGCCACTCCGGAGCAAGCTCAGGAGGTCCATGCCGACCTTCGCAAAATGGTTGAAAGTCGCTACAATCCGACACTTGCCGATCAGGTGTCCATTCTGTATGGCGGCAGTGTAAAGCCGGGAAATGCGGCCGAATTGATGGCTCAGCCGGATATCGACGGCGCCCTTGTCGGTGGAGCTTCGCTTAAAGACGATAGCTTTTTGGGAATCATTGAAGCGTCTGCCTGATCGTAGACGTGGATCTTTTATACAACCACAAGTTGACGAATTCAAATTGGCCAGAGCAATCGGTTGCCCCGAGAGCTCGCTGAAAAAAAATACTTGCAAAGCGAACGAGATAGAAAATGAACTTTGGCTTATTCGTAATGTTGATTTTGCTGTTCACCATGTCAGTGTTCCTGATCCTGTTGGTGCTGGTTCAACGAGGGCGCGGTGGTGGCCTCACAGGTGCACTTGGTGGAATGGGTGGCCAAAGTGCGTTTGGCTCCAAGGCCGGTGATACATTCACAACGATCACGGTCGTTTCGGCGATCATCTGGATTTTACTTTCCATGTTGACGATCCAGTTTTTTAATCCACCTCCAGCCAGAGATGTTGCCGATGGAGATGATCAAACAACCATTGGCGGAACTCAGGACGGCGAAGGTGAGGGTGAAGACGGCAACGCCCCTGGTGAGATTCCGGCACTAGGTTCTACCGGTGAAGATGATGGAGACTTGGGAAGTTCGGAACTTGAGGGTCCTTCGGTCAATCCTCCCTCGTCAAACCCATCCGGCGGCGGTGAATTCCAACCGGGAGCTGATACCGATTTGAGTCCGGCTGAAACTTCAGAAGCGACCGGTGAAGAAGCGACTGGCGAAGAAGGAACTGGTGAAGAAGCGACTGGCGAAGAAGCGACCGGCGAAGAAGGCGGCTCAGAGTCAACAGAGGGCTCGGGCGACGAAGACAATTCCAGCGAAGGCGACGGCTAAGCCGTTTCTGCTTAATTAAGTCCGTCTACAGCGCAGCGGGAAAACAAGATGATTCTCAGCATGACCGGTCATGGCCAGTCGCAGCTGCAAGCTGATTCTCACGTGGTCGATTGCGAAGTTCGCTCGGTCAACAATCGTTTTCTCAAAGTCAATGTGAGTTGGAACGAGTGTTTTGCTCGATTCGAATCGACATTGCAGAAAATGGTTCGTGAAAAAGTTCGCCGCGGAACTTTATATGTCAACTTCAAAGTGACTTCCGATTCGACCGATAGTTCTTTGGCGATTAACGCCCGCCAGTTGAACGCTTACCGATCACAGGTTATTGATCTTGGCGAATCGATCGAAGGCGACTTGGTCACCAAGTTGCTGACTCTGCCGGGAGTGGTTGAAGATCGCAGTCTTCAGGCGGATCAAATTGACTCGATTTGGAAATCCATGCAGCAGGCTTTGGACGGAGCTTTGGACGGTCTGGCCCAGATGCGATCGGAAGAAGGCCAGTCCATGGCGACTGATCTATCGGCCAATGTTGACTCAATCGAAAAGGACCTGGAGACGATTTCCGGGCGTGCTCCAGAGGTGGTCAGCAATTACGCGAAGCGTCTGGAGGAAAAAATTAACAAGTTGCTGGAGCCGCATGATACGGTGGTGACGGGCAGCGATATTGCCCGGGAAGTGGGAGTTTTTGCCGATCGCTCGGACATTTCGGAAGAAATCGTTCGGCTGAGAAGCCACATTGAGCAGTTTCGCAGCAATCTTTCGTCTAGCCGAAGTGACGGTCGAAAACTAGAATTTGTTACTCAAGAAATGCTGCGGGAAACCAACACGATCGGTTCCAAGGCTAATGACTCGGAGATTGCACACCGGGTCGTCGATATCAAAACCGCCATCGAGCGAATTCGCGAGATGGTGCAGAATATCGAGTAACTATTCCTGGCGAAAAAACTTCTTTCATGGGCGACGACTCTACTGGAAAATTGTTGATTATTTCTGGACCTTCCGGTGCAGGGAAATCGACTGTCGTGTCCCGATTGATTGAGACTTGCGAATTGCCTTTGGAGCTGAGTGTTTCGGCAACCACTCGGCAGGCTCGTCCGGGTGAAGTGGATGGTCAGCATTATCACTTCCTGAGTCAGGAGGAGTTCGACCAACGGAAAGCCGGCGGTGAATTCCTGGAGGCGATGGAAGTTTTTGGCCAGGGTTACTGGTATGGAACGCTGACTGAACCGGTGCAGAAATCGCTGGCGGCTGGCAAGTGGGTGATCCTGGAGATCGATGTTGCCGGTGCACTGGAAGTGTTCAAAAAATTTCCAGATGTGATTTCCGTATTTGTCCACCCGGGCAGCATGGAAGAACTTGAAAACAGACTACGTGGCAGAAAAACCGAAACCGATGAAAACATCCGGCAGCGCCTGGCCGTTGCTCAATCCGAAATGGAGATGGCTTCATCGTACCAACATACAGTTATCAATAGCGAAGTCGACGCGGCGGCAAATCAGATTTGCCAGTTGCTGACAACCAATGGGGAACATTCATGTACGACGAATTAAAAGAAGAAGGAATTGTCAACAAGGTGGGTGGACGATTCAAACTTTCGACCTTGATTCAAAAACGCCTGGTGCAACTCAATCGTGGCTCGCGCCCGTTGATTGACGCGCTTGAAACCGAAGACAAAATGTCGGTCGTTCTCAGGGAGATTCGCCTGGGCAAGATTTATCTTGATACCTCGGACGAAGTTCGCGTTGCCGACGGCTCGCCCGACTTTAATGAAACTCCCGAGTTGAATCTGGAAGATCTCTAAATCAATTTTGAACCGATCCGAGTGTAGTTGGATACCAGATGCCCGACCAGAAAATCCTGATTGGCGTCACCGGTGGCGTGGCTGCCTATAAAACGGCTTTCCTGACCAGCCGACTTGCGCAAGCCGGGTATCAAGTCCAAGTGATGATGACCGCCGCCGCACAGAAGTTCGTCGGTCCGGCGACCTTTGCGGCTTTGTCAGGACGTGGTGTAGCGAGCGAAGTGTTTGACGAGCGGTTTCCACTGGGTGCCCACATCGAGTTGGCTCGGGATTATGATTTAATGCTGGTCGCGCCGGCCTCGGCGGATTTCCTCGCCAAAGCCGCTCATGGGCTGGCAGATGATCTACTAAGCACTACCTATCTT